>JAKLKT010000067.1 GCA_023150495.1 Planctomycetota bacterium | reverse complement strand
CCTCGACATGGCGCTCATCGACCTCCAGGAGGTCAACTACCGCGTGCAGGACCAGGATCGCGCGCTGTCGGAGCCCGACTACCGCCGGCTCTTCCGGTCGGCGCTCGCGCACCTCGACCGCGCGCAGCTGCTCGATCCCGGGAACGACGCGGTCGCGTACAACCGCGCGCGCGTCCTCATCAAGCTCGCGCCCGACTCGGAGAACGGGCCCGACCTCCTCGCGCAGGCGGCGGCGCTCCTCGAGCCGCTGACGCGCCGCGATCCGCCCGACCCTTCGACTCTCCTCCTCTACGGCGACCTCCTCTCCGAGAAGCGCGACCACGAGGGCGCGCGCGCCGCCTACGGCAAGATCGAGGCGATGGGGAAGGACTTCGTCCCGCGCACGCTCTACTTCGTCGCGCTGAACAAGCTCGCGCGCGTCTGCACGATCATCGACCCGCCGGCCGCGGCGGCGCTCCGCGAGCGGATCGAGCGCGAGTACCCCGAGCGGCCGAAGTCCACGCCGGGCGCGCTCGAGCGCGGCCGCTACACGGACCTCGTCGAGCTCGAGGTGCCGCCGCCGACGCGGCCCGCGCACCAGTCGCTCGCGTGGGAACGCGTCACCGACCGCGTCGGCCTCCCCGCGCTGGGCGACCCGCGCTTCCTCATCGCGCCCGACCTCGACGGCGACTGCGCGCGCGACCTCGTCGCGAACGGCACGAAGGGCGCGCGGGTGCTCCGGAACCGGCGCAACGCGACGTTCGACGACCTGACGAGGACGGCGGGGATCCCGGAGGACATCCCGATCGCGGCGGCCGCGGCGGGCGACGTCGACAACGACGGGCGTTGCGATCTGGTGCTGGGGGGCCCCGGGGGCGTGCGGCTCTTCCTCAACCGGACGCCCGCGGAGGCGCCGGGCGACTGGCGCTTCGAGGAGGCGAGGCTCGAGGACGGGGCGTCCGCCTTCGACGCCCGGGGCGGGGAAGGGGCCACGTGCCTCGTGCTCTGGGACCTCGACCACGACGGCGACCTCGACCTCTTCGTCGGCGGCGCGACGAACCGCCTCTACCTCGCCTCGGTCGAGTACAGCGCGCGGAAGGAGGGCGACGACCCCTCGATCCCGCTCGCGCGCTTCGTGCGCTACGCCGAGACGGCGGCCAAGCTCGGCCTCGCCGAGCCCCCCGCGTCGGACGCGCTGATCCTCGACGTCGAGGACGACCAGGACGTGGACCTCCTCGTGACGGGCGGGCAGGGCAACGCGTGGTTCGAGAACCTGCGCGAGCTGCGGTTCCGGAAGCGCGAGCTGCCGGCCGGCGAGGGGCTCGAGGCGCGGGACGTCGACAACGACCTCCTCGAGGAGGTGCGGATCGGCGGCGGCGTCTGGAAGTGGAGGGAGGGCGCCTTCGCGAAGGTGGCGGAGCACCTCGCGCTCGTGGACCTCGACTCGGACGGCGTCGTGGACACGAAGCCGCAGGCCGGCCTCGCGATCGAGGGCCGGCCGATCCGGGCGATCGACGCCGACTTCAACCGCGACGGGAGCCGCGACCTTCTCGCGCTCACCGACACGCACCTGGACCTCTTCCTCTCGATCCGCGGCGCGGCGCTCGGCTGGATCGACGTCGCCCCGCGCGGCCTCAAGACGAACGAGTGGGGGATCGGCACGAGCGTGCGCCTCCGCGCCGGCGACCTCCGCATCGGCGCGACCTGCCGGGACGGGCTCGTGAGCTTCGGTCTAGGCCGGCGTTCGACCGTGGATTCGATCGTCCTCCGCTGGACGAACGGCGTGGAACAGGGCAGCGTCACCCCGCTCGTCGCGTCCTGCCTCGGGATCGAGGAGCGCGAGGGCGAGGTGGGATCCTGCCCCTTCCTCTACGCCTTCGACGGGGAGCGCTGGCACTTCGTCGCCGACTGCCACTCGGGCACGCCTCTCGGCCTGCCGGTGGCGACGGGCATCTACCTCCCGCCGCGCTCGAACGAGACGATCCTCGTGCCCGGCACGATGCTCAAGCCGAAGGACGGGGTCCTCCGCCTCGACCTCGCAGAGGAGTTCCGCGAGCTCTTCTACGTCGACCACGTCCTCCTCCGTGCGATCGACCGGCCCGCGGGCGCGCGTGCCGTGCTCAACGAGGGGTTCCGGGTGATGACGTTCCCGGAGTTCCGCGTGCACGCGCTCGACGACCTCCGCCCGCCGGTCGCGGCCGCCGACCAGCGAGGCGCGGACATCCTCGACCTCGTCCGCGCGCGTGACGGCCGGCACTGGAAGGGCTTCGAGCCGCTCGACGGGCAGTACACGGGGCTCGCGCGGGAGTGGGCGATCACGCTCGACTTCGGCGAAGCGTTGCGGGGGGGCGCGGGGGGCAAGCGCGTGCTCCTCGTCATGGACGGCTGGGTCGAGTTCCCGACCGCGTCCGCTTCGATCGCCGCGAGCCAGTCGAAGACGGTGCGCTTCATGCCTCCCGTGATCGAGGTGCCCTTGGCCGACGGCTCGTGGAAGGTCGCCGAGCCCGATCCCGGCTTCCCGGCCGGCAAGGGCAAGGCCGTGCTCGTCGACCTCACCGGCAAGCTCGGCATGGACGGCCGGATCCGCATCCGCAGCACGCAGCGCCTCCACTGGGACGCGTTCTCCGTGTCGACCGGCGAGGACCGTGAGATGCGGATCAAGTCGCTCCCGCTCATCCGGGCGCAGCACAAGTACAGGGGCGTCGGGCGGCGCGTCGACGACCCGGAGGGCGAGGAGCCGTGGCGCTACAGCCACGACGACCTCCTCGCCTTCATCCCCTACGACCAGATGCCCAAGGGCATGGTCACGAAGTACGGGGACGTGCGCCCGCTCCTCTTCGCGAAGGACGACCAGTACCCGATCCTCGCGAGCGGCGACGTCATCGAGCTCGAGTTCGACGCCACCGGGCTGCGGAATCTCCCGGAGGGCTGGGTCCGCGACTACTGCTTCACGACCGAGGGCTGGGTGAAGGACGCCGACATGAACCAGGCGATCCGGGAGACGGTCACCCCGCTGCCGTTCCACGGCATGAGCAGCTACCCCTACGACGAGAGCAGGGAGTCGCACCCGCACCCCGACTTCGTCGCGGAGTGGCTCACGAGGCCGACCCGCCGGCTCGTCGACCCCGACGCGCTGCGGTAGCCCCCTCCTCCCCCCGGCCCCCTCCACCCCCGCCGAAACCCGGGCGCGCCCCCCGTGTTCCAAGGGAGCCATGAGATACACCCGGCTCCTCCTCATCCTCCTCCCCGCCATTCCCGCGATCGCCGGGGACGGACCCGAACCCCGGCCCGCGCTCATGCAGCGCGACGCGGACGGCGACGGCCGCCTCTCCCCCGCCGAGTTCGGTCCCGACCGGGAGCTCTTCGACCTCCTCGACCGGGACTCCGACGGCTTCCTCTCGGTGCAGGAGCTGCCGAAGCCCCGGAAGCCGAAGGGCGAGGGGAAGGCCGAGGACACGGGCGAGCGCGCGCGGAAGGAGGCCGTGAAGTTCCTGAAGGCGAACGACAAGGACGGGGACGGGAAGATCGGCATGTCCGAGTGGTCGATCTCGAGCCGCCGGCTCGCGGATGCCGACGGCAACGGCGACCAGGTCGTCGATCTTGAGGAGCTGACGCGGTTCTTCGGCAAGCGCGGCGAAGGGAAGCAGAGGGGGCCCGGGGGCCCGCCCGAGGGGATGCCCGGCGGTCCGCCGCCCGGCGGTCCCGAGCGGCCCCACGTCCGCGAGATGGCGGAGGGCATCCTCCAGCGCCTCGACAAGGACGGCGACGGCCGGATCTCGGGCGAGGAGATGCCGAAGGGGGGCCGGATGGACCTCTCCAAGGCGGACCGGAATGGCGACGGCGCGGTCGACCTCATCGAGCTGACGCTCCTGATCACCGAACGCGCGGGCAAGGACGGCGGCGCCGGGCCGATGGTCCAGCGGCTGAAGCAGATGGACGGAAACGGCGACGGCGTGATCGAGAAGGCCGAGTGGAAGGGACCGCCCGAGCGGTTCGACGCCCTCGACGCCGACCGGGACGGGAAGATCACCGAGGCCGAGGCGAAGCAGGCGCTCGGCGCGATGGGCGAGGGCCGGTGGATGGACAAGAACGCCGACGCCGCGTTCCGCCGGTTCGATGCGGACGAGGACGGGAAGATCACGGCCGGGGAGTGGAAGGGGCGGCCCGAGACGTTCCGGATGCTCGACGCGAACCAGGACGGCGCGATCACGCGCGACGAGCTCACGCCGAAGGGGCCGGTGCGCGGCCGCGGCGGCAACCGGCCGGACGTCCGCAGCGGCAAGGACTCCGCGCATTTCCTCGAGAAGTACGACGCGAACCGCGACGGCCAGGTGACCAAGGAGGAGTTCCCGCATGAAGGTCGCTTCGCCGAGATCGACGCGGACGGGAACGGCGTGCTCTCCAAGGCGGAGATCGAGGACTCCGTGGACCGCGTGCGCAACGAGGAGGGGTACGGGATCTTCGAGCGCTACGACCTCGACGGCGACGGGCGGATCACGCGCGAGGAGTTCACGGGCCCGGCGGCCGACTTCGAGCGGCTGGACCGGAACCGCGACGGCGTGCTCGACAAGTCGGACGGCGCGGAGAAGCCCCTGGAGGGCGAGGCCGCGAGGTAGAGGGCTGCCGTCAGCGGGCCGGTTCGGCCCCGCGGAGCCGGTCGGCGTGGGCGGCGGTGCGCTGGTCCCAGGGGCGCAGGCGCAGGTAGCGGCCGTACGACCGGAGCGCCTCCTCGGTCCGCCCCGCCAGCTCGTGCAGCGCGGCGATCCCGAAGTGCAGGCGATCGTGGTCGGGCCGGAGGCGGGCGAACTCCTGCAGGGCGCCGAGGATCCGCTCCCGCAGCTCCGGGCGCGGACGGACGTACGCGTAGCTCTCCGCCAGCGCCATCGCAGCCGCGCGCCGAAGGACCGCGTTCGCGTCGTCGAGCAGGGGGACCAACGCGCCGGGATCGCGCGCGGCGACGCCCTTCACGGCCGCGCGGCGCACCAGCGGATGCGGGTCGAGGAGGAGCGGCCTCAGGTCGACATCGTAGGGGGTGAGCAGCCACGCCGCGGCCGCGCGACGGACGGGGTTCCCGTCCCCGAGCAGCGCGAGCAGCGGGTCTCTCGCCTCGGGCCGCCCCGCCCGCGCGTCCGCGACGGTGCGCGCGAGCGCCACGCGGTGATTGCGCTCCTCCGCGCCCGGGTACCAGCGCGCGAAGGACTCGGCCTCCCAGCCGGGGGGCGCCTCGACGTGGCAGGACGCGCAGGCGTTCGGGATGCCGAACTCCCGCGTGTTGCGGATCGAGGGGATCGAGATCGAGTGGTCGAAGACGCGGCCGTGGCCGGCCTCGATCTCGAGCCGCGGCAGGTGGCAGGCGATGCAGCGGCTCCCGCTGCTCCTCGCCGCGTGGTGCGTGTGCTCGGTGAGGCGGACGGCGATCCCCTGGTGGCAGGGCAGGCAGAGCGTGTCCTCGTCGAGCCGCGTCAGGAGGTCCCCGGGCCTCCCGTGCCCGTGCGGGTCGTGGCAGTCCGTGCATGCGAGCGGTCCGCAGCGGCTCCCCATGAGCGGCACGAGGTTGTGGATCAGCTCCCGCGCCCGCCCGTCGGGGTGGACGCGCACCTCGTCCTCGAGGCCGTGGACGTCGACGGCGGCGAAGAGGTCGTCGCCGGCGCGGAACCCGGGCTCCACCACCGTGCTCTCGGTGTGGCAGTAGCCGCACGCCTGGTTCGAGCGCTCGACCCCCATCCGCCCGGCGTTCAGGATCGGGTCGGGGCCGCCCTCGAGCCGCCGCCACTTCGCGACGTGCTCCCCGCCGGGCCCGTGGCAGGCCTCGCACCCGACCTCGGGCTCGGTCCACGAGGAGGCGTACGTCCCGGCGTCGGGGTCGTAGCCGATGGTGAAGTTCGTCGTGTGGCAAGAGCCGCAGCGGCTGTTGAAGTTCCTTGCGTAGGTGGTCCACGCGTTCGGGGAGTCCGCGGGGATCTCCACCTTCGCAGGACCGCCGAAGATGAGATCCGCGTAGTCGAACCAGCGTTGCCGCGGAACCTCGAGGAAGACGGGAAGTACCTGCAGCCGGCCGTCGTCGAACCGCGTCAGGTACATCTGGATGCGCCGCGAGCCGACGACGAAGTCGACCGGGAACCGGTCCGTCGAACCGTCGGGACCCTCGCATGCCATCTCGGCCCCGGGTCCCATGCGGTGGTCGAGGTTCCGTGTCGTGAATACCTCGCCGTCGAACGGCCGCCCGACCGCCTCCTCGGCGAACGCGCGGACCGATCGCGAGTGGGTCGACGAGCGCCACTTGCGGGTCTCGCGCTCGTGGCAGCCGGCGCACGCCCCCGAACCGGTCCACTCGGGGATCGGCTCGCCGCGCACCATGGCGACCGGGTGGGATCCACGCCCGTGGCGCAGCATCAGCCACGCGGTGCCGGCGAGTGCGACGGCAAGAAGGACGACCCCCGCGCGCCGCACGTCAGCCGTCCTTCCGCCTGCGGATCTGCCCCTCGAGAGCCCGCAGCTCGTCGAGGCGGGACTTCAGCGACGCGATGCCGTGCCACTGGAGGTAGTCCGGTGACTGGTGGTACGCGGCCTTGAACGTGATCGAGTGCGCGAACTGGGCGAGGAAGAAGAACAGCCGCTCCGGGTCCGACTGGTTCTCGAATGCCGCCGCGGGGGCGAATGCGTGCCCTGCGGTCGGATGGGCGATGCGTTCCTCGGGCATCGGATCGAGGAGACCGTCCCGGTAGAGGCCCTCGACGATGCGGACGGCCTCGGCGACGAGCCGGTCCGCGTGCCGCTTGATCCGGTCGGCGTCCTCGAGGGCGCGCCGCGACAGGCGGCGCATGTGGCAGGCATCGCACCGCCGGAGCATGATCTCGCGCTCGCGCTCGATGCGCGCGGGATCGAACGCCTGCATGGGCACGGGCGGCGTCTCGCCGGCGGGGACGGCGCCGTGGGCGGCGCGCCCGAGCGTGAGACCCGAGCTCGCATCGTGCGTGCCCTTCATGTGGCACGTGACGCAGGTCGGCGCCTGGTTCTCGTCCTGCGTCGCCGCCCAGACCACGCCGTGCTTCGACAGCTCGAAGGCCTCGAGCTGCGGGTGGTCGGGCCCGCAATGGCACATCCCGCAAGCCTCGGGCCGTCGCGCCTCCTCGACGGAGAACCGGTGCGCCAGGTGGCAGCCGTCGCAGCGTCCGGTCTTCGGACCCGTGTCGTGGCAGCCGAGGCAGGCTTGGCGTTGCACCGCGGGGATCTGCGCGAGGAACAGCGGGTTCGTGGTCGCGTCGTCGTACGCGCGACCGTGGACGCTCTCGAGGAACTCCTCCGTCTGCGCGGCGTGGCAGCGCCCGCACACCTCGGCGGGCACGCGCCCCTCGGCGCGGAACATCGCCTCGTGGTCCGCGCCGTGGCAGTCCTCGCAACGCACGTCGTTCCGTGCGTGGGCGCCCGCGTCCCACGTCGCGAGCAGTCCGGGCTGCAGTGCTCCGTGGCACTCGATGCAGGACTGCTGCGCCGCCGGGGACTGCGCCGCCGCGGCCCGCGGATCGTGAGACTCGCCGCAGCCGCACGCGAGAAGCGCGAGCGGCAACGCGAGCCAACGAGGCATGACCGGATTCTACTGAGGCGCAGGTCCGACCGCGCGCTTCCGACCGGCTCGCCGGAAGGACGAGACCGTGCGAACCGTAGACAACGAAACACTTGTGTTGCATGCCCGGGATCTCCGACCGCGCGACGTTGCGCCCGGTCCGGGCGCGGGCATGCCGCCGACAGGGCCTCCGGAGCGGCAGGGAGGCCGATCCGCGCGTCGGCCGGCTCCCCCGGCCGCCGCTCCCCGAGCGGGCTACTTCTTCTTGATCTTGTCGAGGATGTCGCCGAGCCCCTCGCCCGCCTTCTTCTCGATGAGCCCCTTCGCCATGTCCTCGAGCTTCGGGGAGCCGAGCTTCGGCGACGCGGACGTGCCCTTGATCTCGACCGGGATCCTGTCCACGTACTTCGAGGCGTCCTTGTAGGCCTTGCCGCCGCCGAACTGCTTCACGAGCGGCATCAGGTCCATCGTGAGGTCGAGCTGGCCGTCGAGCGACACGCGGCCGGCGAGGTCGTAGCGCGCCTCGTGCGTCTCCGCGGACAGGCGGTTGAACGCGATCCAGCCCTGCGCGAGGCCGAACTCCGCGCCGGCGTCCTTCACCTGGATGCCGCCCGGCGCGCGCCCCGCGAGCTCGCCGAGCCTCGCGACGACCGAGCCCGCGGGAAGCTGCAGCCCCGTGAGGACGACCTGCCCCTTCCCCGCGAGCGACGGCTTCATCGCCTCCCAGGTGAGGCCGTTGCCGCGCACGTCGAAGTTCGCGTCGAGCTGCCCGTCCGCCTGGCCCTCCGCCTTCGCGGCGAGCGGGTAGAGCGACCCGACGATCGGCATCAGGTCGTCGGTCAGCTTCACGGCGTCGGCCCGGAGATTCACCTGCCATGCGTCGCCGCCCTTCAGCTGCATCCGGCCGTTGCCCTTGAGCTGCCCCTGTCCCGCGAGGCTCGCTTCGATCTTCTCGAGGTCGAGCCAGCCGCCCGATTCCTTCGCGTCGAGCTGCAGGTCGCGGACGTGCACGCCGCCGCGGTCGATCGAGTCGACGCGGATCCTGATCCCCGTGTCGCGCTGGTCCTTGCGGTTCGTGAGCTTCATAGAGACGCCCACGCCCTCGAGCACGAGCTTCTCGCCCTTGTCGAGGTCCTCGATCGTCACCTTCGAGTTCGTGAGCTCGAGCGCGAGGTCGAGGTCGGGGGCCTTGCCGGCCGGCTCGCCCGGCTTCTCCGGCTCCTGCGGCTCGCCCGGCTTCCCGCCAGGCCCGGGTTCCCCCTCGCCCCCTCCCTTCGCGCCGCCGATGCCGTCGAGATTCGTCCCGCCGCCCTTCCGCTGGAAAAGCACCTCGAGGCCGTCGCCCTTGAGGCTCCCCTTGAAGGTGCCCTTCACGGCGTCCCCGAGCGGCACGTCGAGCTTGATCCCGTCCGCCGCGAAGAGGGATGCGGGCGGGTAGCCCTCGGGGTTCCTGATCGCGAGGTCCTTGAGCTCGATCGACGAGTAGAGGAACCCGACGTCGAGCTTGCCGATCGCCACGTCGCGATGGAGTGCCTGCGTGAGCGCCGTCTCGATCTGCTTGCGCCCCGGCTCGGAGCTGAGGAGGAAGGGCCCGCCGAAGAGGATCCCGAGGAAGAGCACGACGACGAGCACGAAGAGCCACTTGACGATCTTCCACATGGTCGGCGCAGCGTAGCACCGCGGCGCGGCGAAGCCAGCCGGCACGGGAAAGGGGGGGGCTCCGGGGGCGGCGCTTTTCCGCTCGCAATCGCCCGCGCATGCGTGCGCCGGGACGGACGGCTCCACGGCGCGGGAGCGGGCGCGTCAATTGTTGAGCGCGCCCTCGAGGATCCACTGGCGGATGCGCCCGATCTCGAGCGCCGTCAGCGGGGTCCCGTTGAGCGGCATCTGCGGCGTGATCGTGCCCTCGATCCGCTGGACGAGGAGGCTGCCGTCCGGGTTGCCGGCGACGACGGCCGGGCCGGACCCGCCGCCCGCGATCACGGCTGCGTAGGAGTCGAGCGTGAGGCCGCCGGCGCCGCCGTGGCAGACGATGCAGTCCTGCACGAGGATCGGGAGGACGTCGAACGCGAAGGACACCGTGGTGCCGCCGCCTCCGCCGCCACCCCCTCCCCCGCCGCCCCCTCCCCCGTTGTTGCCGTCGCCCCCGCCCCCGCACGCGGCGAGCGCGAGAGCCAAAGCCACGCTGAAGCCACGCAGCATCACTCCTCGAACCTCCGTCGGTAGTCTAGCTCCCGGTCCGCGCGCTGCAGGACGGATTTCCTTGCACTCGGGAAGCCGTCCCGTAAGGTAGCTCGAACGTAGGGAAGGCGCCCGCGTGACGGAGCGGCGACGCCCCTTGCTCATGTCGAGAGTACGTTTCCGCGCGGGCGACATCGGCCTCGAGCTCACCGGCTCCGAGACATTCGTGCTGCGCCAGTTGAAGCTGCTCTCTTCGTTCCTCGGCCGCGTCGACGGGGCGGCGCTCGAGGACATGCCGCCCGTCGAGGTCGCGCCGCAGGAGCCGGCCGCGGAGCCCG
>JAKLKT010000066.1 GCA_023150495.1 Planctomycetota bacterium | reverse complement strand
CGACAACTTCACGGACGAGGGGGCGAGGGGGCCGCGACAGGTCTCGAGCCCGGCACCTACAGCGTCCTCGTCCAGCCGGGCGAATGGACCGCGGTGCGCGCGCGAGCCGTCGTGGAGCGCGGCCCGCCCGTGGAGGTGGAGCTCCGCGTCGAACGGGGGGTCGCCCTGGAGGGCACGGTCCGCGATCCCGCGGGAAATCCCGTCGCGGGCCTCGACGTGCAGTTCACGATTTCGGGGGACGCGCAGAGCCCCCCGCAGCTGAAGGCCGCCGTGACCCTCCGGGACGGCCGGTTCGTGCTCAAGGGCCTCCTGCCGCTGCCCGGCACGCTCAACGTGAGCGACTGGGCCGAGCGGTGGGACTCGTGGACAGGGGACGCCCTCCCCGGCAGCCCCTCCCTCTCGATCGTCGTGCGGAGGACCCCGAGCGTGTCGGGACGGTTCGAGCCCCCGCCGGAGGCGCGCCGGATCGCCTACACCGTCGTCGCGGGGGACTGGATCACGGGCCGGTGGGATCTCGATCTCGATGCCGAGGGCAGGTTCCTGCTGCCGGGGCTCGAGGAGGGCCTGGATCTCTCGCTCGTCTTCGAGGTGCCCGGCGCGTGCCTCGTCCGCCGCGCGATCGCGCCCCTCGTCCCGGGCGAGCAGCGGGACCTCGGGACGCTTGTCGTCGCGGAGGGGCTTGCGCTCCGGGGGCGTGCCGTCGACGAGCACGGCGAGCCGTGGGCCCTCACGAGGGTGCAGCTCACGTACGAGGATTGGGGCATCGACCAGTACGTGCTTACCGACGGGATGGGCCGGTTCGCCTTCGAGAACGTCGACCCCTCGGCGCAGCTCGCGCTCACCGTCTGGAGCTCGGAGAACGCGGGCGAGTACTTCGACCTCGACGACTGGCCAGCCAAGCCCGTGCACGAGCTGGTCGTGGAACGGCCGCGGTGACCGGGCCGCCTACACCAGCCGCCAGACCTGCGCCACGACGAAGCACGCCGCGAAGCCGAGGACGAGCGGCAGCAGCGCGGCCACCACCGTCCACTTCCGCGAGCGCGTCTCCTTCCAGATCGTGTAGATCGTCGTGCTGCACGGGTTGTGCAGGAGGCTGAAGAGCATCAGGTTCACCGCGGTGAGCGAGGTCCAGCCGCCCGCGACGAGCAGGTTCTTCACGTCCGTCGGGTCGTCGAGCTCGAACATCACGCCTGCCCCCGCGCCCCCTGCCATCCGTCCCGCCATGACCGTGAGCATGAGGATCGTGGGGATCACGATCTCGTTCGCCGGGATCGCCACGACATAGGCGAGGAGGATCACGCCGTTCAGCCCGATGAGGACGCCGACCGGGTCGAGCCACCGCATCAGGTGCTCCGCGATGCTCGCTCCGCCGACGTGGATGTTACCGCTGAGCCAGATCGCCGCGCCCGCGGGCGCCGCGAACACCACCGCGCGCCAGAGCACGATCAGCGTGCGGTCGATGAGCGACGTGTAGAGCGTCCGCAGGATGCGCGGCGGCCGGTAGGGGGGGAGCTCGAGGCTGAACGCGGAAGGCTGCCCCTTGAGCACCGTGCGCGAGAGCAGCCACGACACGAGGAACGTCATCGCGATGCCGAGCACGGCGATCCCGACGACCGCCCCAGCCGAGACGAGCCCCGCGAGGTGCGCCGGGACGAGGCCGCCGAGGAAGATCGTCGCAACGAGGATCTGCGTCGGCCAGCGCCCGTTGCAGAGCGAGAAGTTGTTCGTGAGGATCGCGATCAGCCGCTCGCGCGGGCTGTCGATGATGCGGGTCGCGACGACGCCCGCCGCGTTGCAGCCGAACCCCATGCTCATGGTGAGCGCCTGCTTGCCGTGCGCGCCCGCGCGCTTGAAGAGCCCGTCGAGGTTGAACGACACGCGCGCGAGGTACCCGAAGTCCTCGAGGAGCGTGAACAGCGGGAAGAAGATCGCCATCGGCGGCAGCATGACCGCGATCACCCAGGCGGTCGCGAGGTAGACGCCGTCGAAGAGGAACCCCGAGAGCCACGCCGGGAACCCCATCCAGTCGCCGGCCGAGTGCAGGAGGGGCTGCAGCTTGTCGATGAGCAGCGTCGCGAGCAGGCCCGACGGCACGTTCGCGCCCGCGATCGTGAGCCAGAAGACGACCGTGAGGATGCCGAGCATCATCGGGAAGCCGAGCCAGCGGCTCGTCACGACGTCGTCGATCGCGCGGTCGAGGTCGAACCGGCGCACCTTGCCCTCGACGGACACGGCGCGGTCCGCGATCCGCGCGGCCTCGGTGTAGAGGTCCTCGGCGAGCGAGTCGTGGAATCCGGGGCCGATCTCCCAGCGCATGGACCTGGCACGGTCGATGATCCGTCGTGCGGAAACAGAGGGGGCTTCGGGGGCCGGGGTCACGCCCGGGATCTCGCCGGACAGGAGCGCCTCCTCGATCCGCGGGTCGCCGTCGAGCACGCGGAGCGCGACCCAGCGGGCGTTCGAGAGGCCCGGGAACGCCGCCTCGAGATCCCCCGCGACGGCCGACACCACGCGCTCCGCCGCCTTCGAGCGGTGCTCCAGGCGCCGCGGCCGGCACGCGATCTCGCCGGTCGCGACCCCGGCGATCGTCGCGAGCAGCTCGTCGATCCCCTCGCGGGAGCGCGCCGCGGTCGGGACGACGGGCACGCCGAGGTCCCTCGCGAGGCGCCGGTGGTCGATCGAGAGGCCGTGCCGCCTCGCCTCGTCGATGAGGTTGAGGCAGACGACGGCGCGGTCCGTGATCCCGAGGACCTGGAGCGCCAGGTTCAGGTTGCGCTCGAGGCGCGTCGCGTCCACGACCACGACCGTGACGTCGGGCCGCGCGAAGAGGATGAAGTTGCGCGCGATCTCCTCGTCCACGGTCATGGACATCAGCGAGTACGTGCCGGGCAGGTCCACCAGCTTGAACCGGCGGCCGTCGAGGGCGAACCCGCCCTCCGCGCGCGCGACGGTCTTGCCCGGCCAGTTGCCCGTGTGCTGGCGGAGCCCGGTGATCGCGTTGAAGACCGTGCTCTTGCCCGTGTTCGGGTTGCCGGCGAGCGCGACGACGTAGTCGAACTTGCCCATGTCCACGCCGAGCTTCACGAGGTGGCCCACGTGGTGCTGGCAGCCCGCGCACGCGGAGGGCGGGCACTCGTTGCGGATCGTCATGACGCCCTCCTTCCGCTCTCCGGCCCGCGGCGGATGCCGATCATCCGCGCCTGCTCGTCGCGGAGCCCGATGACGGCCCCGCGCACGCGATACGCCCTGAGCCCGCCGGACAGGCCCTCGCGCTCGAGCTCGATGCGCGTCCCGGGCAGGATGCCGAGGTCCATGAGCCGGCGGCGCTCGAGGCCGCGGCACATCGGGGAGAGCCGGGTGACCTCCGCGCTCTCGCCGGGCTCGAGCGAGGCGAGCTTCTCGTCGCCGGCCCCCGGAGCCCCCTCGAGTCGCCGGATCGAGACGTTCTGTGCCACGAGCGGCGGCAGGACGAGCCGCCTGCCGTCGGCCTCGCAGACGATCCGCTCGTCGCCGCGCTCGACCACGGAGAGCTCCATGCCGAGGCAGATCCCGAGCTCGACGAGCTGCGCGTAGACCGCGTGGGGCTCGTCCTCGACGTGGGTCACGACCGCCCGCTCGCCGGCCGCGAGCGAGGTGAGCGGCACGATGGGCTCGGAAGGCATGGTGCCGTCGGCCGTCGGGATCGGGTCGCCGTGCGGGTCGTAGCGCGGGTTCCCGAGCCGCTCCGCGAGCGCGTCGGCCTCCTCGCGCGTGAGCGCGTGCTCCTGCTCCTCGGCGCGCGTGTGCCACTCGAGCGGGTCGACGCCCGTCTCGTCGGCGAGGTAGCGTTCCCAGAGCCGGTGCGCGCGGATCACGTCGAGTGCGTAGCGCTGCCCCTCGCCGGTCAGCACGAGGCGGCCGTCGGCGACGCGGACGAGCCGGGCGTCCTGCATCCGCGTGACGAGCTCGACCGCGCGTCTCGATGCGATCTCGAGCGCGCCGCCGAGGCTGGCGAGGGTGCAGGGCTGGTCGCCTTTCTGCTGGTGGTGGATGTGCTTCAGCGCGTCCTCGAGGAGGATGCGGCCGGCGAGCTGGTGATGACGCCGGCTCCGCGCGAGCACGCCGTGCGTCGGCCAGAAGACCGCGGCCGCGGCGGCCGCCGCGAGGAGGAAGATGCCGAGGTTCAGCAGCGGGTCGCCCATGGCTACTCCTCGCGCTCCACGAAGACGCCGTCCACGCCCTCCGTCCCGGTCGCGAGCTCGCGGTCGCCGACCCGGACGTGCATCACGTCCTCGAGGTCCTGCTTCGAGCGCATCGCGACGGCGGCGCCCGGCACGAGGCCGAGCTCCTTCCACCGCTGGAGGCGTCCCGACTGCGCGGTCCGCACCTCGCGCACCGTCCCGCGCTCGCCGGCCGCGAGATCGCCGAGCGGGACGAGCTCGCGCGTGCGGAGGCGGCCCTGCGCGTCGGGGATCGGGTGGCCGTGCGGGTCCTCCGACGGGTGCCCGAGCAGGCGGTCGATCGCGTCCACCATGCGCGCGGAGAGGTGGTGCTCGAGCACCTCCGCCTCCGCGTGAACCTCCGACCAGTCGAGGTGGAGCACCTCGACGAGGAAGGTCTCGAGGAGGCGGTGGCGCCGCACGACGCGCATCGTGGCGAGCCGGCCCTCCTCGGTGAGCGTCGCGCCCTGTCCGCTGGAGTAGTCCACGAGCCCCTTCCCCGCGAGCCGCTTGAGCATCGAGGTGACGGAGGGCTTCGAGACCCCGAGCTGGCGCGCGAGTGCCGTGGTCTGGACGCGCGAGCCATCGCGGCCGAGGTAGAAGATCGCCTTCAGGTAGTCTTCATTAACTGAGCTGTTAGGCATGACTAACTCTCTGGGAAGAATATCCGTCCCTATGGAGTTGTCAAGCCTACTTGCGCGGGAGATCAGGAGGGGCGTGGGGCCAGGAGTGCGGACAGCATTGCCGCACAATGGGTGCGTAAGTATCTGTCATAAAACAGGATACAGGCACAACCTGGCGTATGGGATAACACCTAGGCGGTGCCTTCCTCCTCGACGCCCTCGGACCCCTCCTCTTCCACCACGACCTCGGGGCGGTAGAGGGACTTCATCCAGTACTCGCGGGCCTTCTCCACCGCCTGCGCGAGGATCGTGCCTTCGGGATATAGGCCATCCTCGCCGCGCTGCCCGGCGGGCACGCCGGTCAGCACTTCGAGCGCCTCGTGGACGGTGTCGGCCGCGTAGACGTGGAACTTCCCCTCGCCGCACGCCACCACGACATCGGGGCGGAGCATGAGGTCGCCGGCGTTCGAGAGCGGGATCACGACCCCCTGCGTGCCGGTGAGACCCAGGTCCTTGCACGTGTCGAAGAAGCCCTCGATCTTCTCGTTCACGCCCCCGATCGCCTCCATGTGCCCGACCTGGTCGATCGCGCCCGTGATCGCGAGGTCCTGGCGGATCGGGATCCCCGTAAGCGCCGAGAGGAGGCAGCAGATCTCCGCGCCCGACGCGGAGTCGCCGTCGATCCCGCCATAGCTCTGCTCGAACGCGAGCGAAGCGGAGAACGCGAGCGGGTGGTCGGTCTGGAGGAGATGGCGCAGGAGCCCGCCGAGGATGTGGAAGCCCTTCGTGTGGATCGCGCCCGACAGCTGCGCCTGGCCCTCGATGTTCACGATGCCCGCGCTGCCGGCGCCGATCGTCGCCGTGATGCGCGCGGGGAACCCGTAGGTGAGAGGGCCCGCGCTGATCACCGCGAGACCGTTGATCTGGCCCACGACCGAGCCCTTCGTCTGCACCTTGATCGTGCCGTCCGCGAGGTACTCCCGGAACCGGCGCGACGGCAGGTCGGCGCGCGCCTTCGTGCGCGCGACCGCGCTGCGGACGTCCTCGCCGAGCACCGCGCCGCGGCCCGCCTTCTTCGCGAGGAACGCGGCCTCGCGCGCGATGTCGGCCACGCGGCTGAATCGCGCCGTGAGCTTGCCGCGCCGCGCGGCGATCCGCGCGCCGTGCTCGATGACGGCGGCCACGGCGCTCTTGTGGAAGGGAAGGAGCGACTCGTCCCGGGCGATGCGGGCGAGGACGCCCGCGTACTGCCGCACGCCCTCGGGCTCCCGCGTGATCTCGTTGTCGAAGTCCGCGAGCACCTTGAACAGGTGGGGGAAGTCCGCGTCGTACGCGTCGAGGAGGTAGTAGAGCGAGCTGTCGCCGAGCAGGATGACCCGGATCTTCACCGGGATCGCCTCCGGCTTGAGCGCGGTCGTCACGAGCGCGAAGCTCAGCTCCGGCGGCACGATCTCGAGCACGCCGTTCTTGAGGGTCCGCACCAGCGCGCGCCACGCGCCCGGCTCCGTCAGCACCTCGCGCGCGTCGAGGATCAGGTAGCCGCCGTCGGCGCGCAGCAGTGAGCCGGCGCGGATCATGCGGTAGTCGCTGCGCACGGTGCCGCGCGGGCCCCACTCGCGGTCGACCGTGCCGAGAAGGTTCAGGATCGTCGGGTTGCCCTCGATGACGATCGGGCACTTCCCGTCCTTCTCGTGCTCGAGGACGATGTTCACCCCGTACATCTCGACGGGGTCGACGCCGCCGTCGCCGCCGAGGCGGTTCTCCGCCACGTCGTCCACGACCTCCGAGAGGAAGCGGCGGACATCCTCGCCCGGGAAGTCCTTGAGGATCTCGCGCGCCATGTCGCCGAGCAGCGCGCGCGCCGTCTCCTCGACGATCGACTGGATCGACTGCGCGTGCTTGCGGCGGATCTCGCGGATCCTCCCGGTCACGTCCTCGAGACGCTTCTGGAAGGCCTCGCGCCGCTCGAGGAACGCGTCGTACTCGACCTCCGTGATCCGGCCCTGCGTCCGGAGCTGCTCGAACTCCTCGGGCGGGACCGGCTTGGTGTTGAACACGGGGAAGATGGTCGTGTGCGCCACGGGCCCGAGCTGGATCGTCACGAGCGCGAGCGAGGCGGCGCGGAGGTCGCGCTCGAAGGGCTGCGTGATCGCCTCGACCTCCGCCTTCTCCCGCTTCTCGAGCGAGTCGCGGCGCGCCTTCAGCGCGTCGCTGTCGAGCGCGTTCGTGAGGTCGTCGCGGATGAACTCCGCGAGCTCGTGGACGCGGCGCCGGAACGTCCGCGCGGTCGCGGCCGGCACCGTGATCAGGCTGGGCCGGTCGGGCTGCGCGAAGTTGTGCACGTAGCAGCGGTCGAACTTGCTGTCGCAGCACGGCTGCATCTGCTCGAGCAGGCGGCGCACGAGCGTGCGCCGCCCCGTGCCCGTGAGACCGCGGATGAAGACGTTCTGGCCGGGCGCGCCGCACTCGAGGCCGAAGCGGAGGGAGTCGACCGCCGACTCCTGCCCGATCACCCCGGCGACCGGCTCGATGTCCGCCGTCGTCTCGAAGGGCAGCGACTCGGGGTCGCATCGCCAGCGGAGCGCGGTGCAGGGCAGCGGCGCCGGCATGGCTACCTCGCCGCCGCGTCGAGCCTCTTCGCCACGTCGTCCCAGTTGACGACGTTCCAGAAGGCGTCGACGTACTCCGCCCGGCGGTTCCGGTACTTGACGTAGTAGGCGTGCTCCCAGACGTCGACCACGAGGAGGGGATGGACGCCCCAGACCGTGAGGTTCTGGTGCTTCTCGGCCTCGAGGACGAGGAGCCGCCTCGAGAGCGGCTCGAAGCCGAGGATCCCCCAGCCCGACGCCTCGACCTGCTTCGCGGCGTTCCCGAAGTGCGCCTTGAAGGCGTCGACCGACCCGAAGTCGCGCTCGAGCATCCGCTTGAGCGTGCCCTTCGGCTCGGTCTTCTCAGGCGTCATGTTCGTCCAGAAGACGCAGTGGAGGAGGTGCCCCGAGCCGTGGAACGCGACCTCGCGCGAGAGCGCCTTCACGGCGGCGTAGTCGTTGCCCTTCCGCGCCGCGTCGAGCTTCTCGAGCGCCGCGTTGAGCCCCTTCACGTAGCTCGCGTGGTGGAGATCGTGGTGGAGCGTCATCGTCTCCTTGTCGATCGCCGGCTCGAGCGCGTCGTAGGCGTACGGGAGCGGCGGCAGCGTGTACGGCGCCGCCTCGCCGAGGTCCTTCCCCTCCTCCTGCGCGAGCGCGTCGATCGCGGAGAGCCCGATCCAGCCGGCGGCGGCGAGCGGCCCCATCCCGGTCAGAAGTTCACGGCGGTTGAGCGGCATCGCTTGTCTCCTCCCTTCGAGCCCGGCCTACCGGGCGAGGAGTGGATTCTAATGCCGCCGCGACATGCGGGAGAGTAAAGAATCCTGACGCTTTCCGCCCCCGGAGCCCCCCTGCTTCCGTCTGCGAGGCGGGTTTGCACGACGGCATGACCGTTGCGGTTGTGTCGGCCATGAGGCTCACGGCGATCGCTCTCCTCCTGCTCGCCTCCGCGGCGTCCGCGGATCGCTCTTCGCGCGTCGAAGCTCTTCTCGCGTGGGGCGAGAAGGCGCTCGTTGCCGCGCAGGAGGCGAAGGGCTCCGAGCTCCTTCGGGCGTTGGAAGCGGCGAAGCCCCACTTCCGGCGGGCGCGCTCGCTCGCCTGGAAGGGAATCGAGGGGGCTCCGGGGGACGCGGCGCTCCTGAAGGCGCACTCCGACGCGACGGGCCGGCTCGTCGCGATCCTCAACGCCGAGACCTCGATCCACCTCGAGCGCGGCGCGCGCTCGCTCGCGCGGAAGCGCAACGAGGAGGCGCTCTCCCTCCTGCCGAAGGACGCGCACGGGCTCCTGCTCAAGGACACGATCGAGAAGCCCGAGCCGTACGAGCCCGACGTCCGGATCGTGGACACGATCCGCGGCGCGAGGCCCGGCGCGCCCGCGGCTCGCACCGAGGCGGACCGCCGGATCGTGGGCCGCCGCGGGACGGCGAACCGGTAGCGGCCCCGCGCCCTCCGGTACCCTGAGGCCATGAATGCCGACGGGCCGGGGGGCGCGGGAAGTCGCGATCGGGCACGACGCGCGCCGGCGCGAGGCGCTCCGCCTCTCCGGAAGCTCCTGCTCGTTCCCCTCTGCGGCATCGGCGCGTTCCTCCTCGTCGTCGTCCTCTTCCATCGACCCTACGAACCGCCCGGGGGGCATGGCGCGCTCGACGACATCAACTCGATCAAGGGGATCGCCGGGCTTCTCCTCCAGGAGGGCTCGCCGCTCGCGGCCGACGGGAGGCTGGATGTCTACGGCGTGCTCGAGCGGAGCGGATGCGAGGCCGAGGAGGTCGTCCGGCACTGCACCTCCATGCGCTTCGGGAAGGGACCGACTGCGGCGGAGATCGCGGCTCGCGACTACGCGAACTTCCCCTGGCAGCGGCGCAAGGGCTCATTCGACCCCGCCGCCGATCCCCCGGTCCCCATCCTGTGGGAGCGCGAGCCTAGGAAGGGGCCCAACGGCTCGACCCGCCGCGTCGCCTATTCCGACTCCTCGGCGCAGTTCCATTTCGACGACGACGACGCGGCCCTGCGGGAGTTCTTCCGAAGGAACCCGGGCCAGGAGTAGGCGGACGCGGCACCATGGACCCGGGATGCCCGCCGTGGCCTTGGAGGCGGCAGCCCCCCTCGACCCGCGGCGAGCCCGGCCCGCTTTGCCTATGCTGTCCGCCATGGTGGAACCCCGCGAAGACGACGCGTCCTTCCCCGAGACCGCGCCGCGCAGCAACTCCAAGCGCAACGTCATCATCATCGTCGTCGTCGTTGCCGCCGCCGCGCTGTTCGTGACCCGGATCCTCCCGCTGCTGATCGTGCTCACGCCGAAGAGCCAGACGCTGGCGCAGAGGCTTGAGGACACGAACGATCTGAGGATCATCGCAGGGCTCCTGATCATTGCCGAGGAGGTGCCGCTCGCGCCCGACGGCCGGATCGACGTCTACGCGGTCCTCCGCGAGGAGTTCTCCGCGAACACGAAGGAGATCGTGGACATCTGCACGAGCTCGCGCACGGGGAAGGGGCCCACCGTGAAGGAGATCGAGGCGGGCGACTACAGGAACTTCCCCTACCAGCGGTACAAGGGCGCGCGCGACCGGAAGTCCTACGTCCGCGTCCCCGTCGTCTGGGACCGCGCGCCGTACGACTACAGACCGCCCCGCGGCAAGGGCGGCCCCGAGAGGGGGCGCCTCGTGGCCTTCTCCGACGGGTCGGCGACGTTCGAGGAGGAGGCGACGTTCCGGAAGTTCCTCGACGCCAATCCCGGGCAGGAGTAGGAGATCGTCCCCCC
>JAKLKT010000065.1 GCA_023150495.1 Planctomycetota bacterium | reverse complement strand
GGTCGAATCGCTTGTCGACGTCGACCATCGACGCGCGCACGCCCGCGGGCTTGACGCTCGCGGGCGGCTTCGGCGCCGCCGCGATCTCCGCGTCGGTCGGCTTCTTGAACTCGCGCACGTCGCGGTAGAGCCCCTCGTACTCCTTGCCGGTCTCCGAGAGCTCGAGCGCCTTGACCGCGTCGTCGCACGAGAGGCCGTCGAGCGCCTCGCGCGCGATCATCGCCGCCGCGGGCCCGCGGTGCTTGCCGTGGTGGCAGTGCACGTACACCGGCCCCGGCGCCTCCTTCACCGCCTTGATGATCTGCAGCTGCTCCTCGCGAGCGACGCCGTCGTAGCCGATCGGCACGTGCGCGTACGTCAGCCCGTACTTCGCGGCGAGATCGACCTCCGGGATCGCGCCGTCCACCGACAGGACCGTCGTGTATCCGAGCGCCTGGAGGTTCTTGAACGCCTCCTCGCCCTCGGGCTGCGCGCCCTGCCCGATCCTCTCCGACCAGCGGCGGTGGCGGTGGAGCCCCTTCGGGTCGCCGTGGTCGTCCAGCGTGACCGCCGCGGGGGCGGGGGCCTCGGCGCTCTTCCTCTGGCCGGACTCGCAGCCGAGGAGCGCGACGACGATGGCGATGAGGGCGACGGGTTTCATGGGGAGCCCACTTTGCAACGCTTGTGCCGCACGGTTCCGTAGTGCCCCGGATACGGGAGCGTACCGGGAGGGTAGCAGAACCGCTACGCGGGAAGGAGGGGGGCTCCGGGGGGAGTCACTCCCGGAGCTTCCGGAGCTCCTCGGCGAGCACCGGGACGACCTCGAAGGCGTCCCCCACGATCCCGTAGTCCGCCACCTTGAAGATGGGCGCCTCGGGGTCCGTGTTGATCGCGACGATGCACTTCGACGTCCGCATCCCGGCGAGATGCTGGATCGCGCCGCTGATCGCGACCGCGATGTAGAGCTTCGGGGAGACGGTCTTCCCGGTCTGGCCCACCTGCTCCTCGTGCGGCCTCCAGCCGGCGTCCACGACGGCGCGGCTCGCTCCGAGCACGCCGCCGACCGCCTCCGCGAGCTTCTCGAGGATGCCCCAGTTCTCGGGGCCCTTCATGCCGCGGCCGCCGGAGACGATGATGTCGGCCTCGGTCAGGTCGAGCTTCTCGCTCGCCTTCGCGAGGACCTCCTTCACGACCGCGCGCAGGTCCCCGGGATTCACGCCCGCGTCGATCACCTCCACGGGCGCCGACCGGCCGTCCACCTGTTGCGCCGGCGCGAACACGTTCGGCCGGAGGGTCGCGATGACCATCGGCGAGGAGGCCGCGATCGTCGCCACGGCCTTTCCCGCGTAGACGGGCTTTTCCACGCGCACTTTCCCGTCCGCGACGGCCACCGACGTGACGTCCGCGAGGAGCGCGCTCTGCGCGGCCGCGGCGAGCGCCGGGCCGAGGTCCTTCCCCACGACGGACGCCGCCATGACGAAGAGGCGAGGCGACGAGACGGCGCAGGCCTTCACGAGGGCCTTCAGGTAGGCGTCGACGCCGAACGCCTTGAAGACCTCCGCGTCGGCCACGAGCACCCGGTCGGCGCCGAGCTTTCCAGCCTCGCCGGCGAGCGCGGTCACGCGCTCCCCCACGAGGACCGCGTCGAGCGTCCCGCCGAGCTTCCCGGCGAGCCGCTTGCCCTCGCCGAGGATCTCGGCGGCGGACTTCTTGAGTTTCCCCCTGCTCGTCTCGACGAATGCGAGGACCGCGGCCATCACACCACCTTCGCTTCCTGCCGGAGCAGCTTCACCAGCGCGGGGACGGCAGCCTTGCCCTCCCCGACGATCTTCCCCGCCGCGCGCTCGGGCGGCGGCGAGAGCTTCTCGATCTCGAGCCTTCCGGACGGCGCCGGCGCCGCGATCTCCTCGATCGGCTTCTTCTTCGCCATCATGATGCCCTTGATCGAGGGGTAGCGCGGCTCCGCGAGCCCCCGCTGCGCGGTGAAGACGGCGGGGAGCTTCACCTCGACGACCTCGGTGCCGCCCTCGGCCTCGCGGTGAGCCACGCCCAATCCGTCCTTCATCTCGAGCTTCGTCACGAGCGACACGACGGGGAGCCCGAGGAGCTGCGCGACGATGATGCCGACCGCGCTGTTGTCGCCGTCGATCGACTGGCGGCCGAAGAGGATGGCATCGAACTTCCGGCCGCGGATGTTGTCGGCGAGCACGCGCGCGACGCCGAGCGGCCCCCGGGACCCCCCCGGATCCTTCAGGTGGATCGCCTTGTCGGCGCCCATCGCGAGCGCCTGCCGGATCTCCTTCGTCGCCTCCGCGGGGCCGAAGCAGATCACGGTGACCGCGCCCGAGCCCGCCGCCTCCTTGATCTGGACGGCCTTCTCGAGCGCGATCTCGTCGTAGGGGGAGATCACGTGCTCGACGCCGGCGGGGTCGATGCCCTTCCCGTCGGCGGCCACGCGGATCTTCGCCGCGGAATCGGGCACGCGCTTGATGCAGACGAAAAGCTCCATCGTGTCCCGATTCTCGCACCGGGTCCAAGGGAGGGGCTCGGAGGGTGGTGCCCGCGGACTACGCGCCGGCCTCGAGCTCGGGCATCCGGAACTTCTCGCCCAGGTAGACCTGGCGCACGAGCGGGTCGTTCACGAGGTCGGCCGCGGGGCCGTGGCGGAGGATCCGCCCCTCGAAAATGATGTACGAACGGTCCGTGATCGCGAGCGTCTCGCGCACGTTGTGGTCGGTGAGCAGCACGCTGATCCCGCGGCGCTTGAGGCTCCGGACGATGTCCTGGATGTCCGCGACCGCGATCGGGTCGACGCCCGCGAAGGGCTCGTCGAGCAGCAGGATCTGCGGCTCCGTGAGGAGCGAGCGCGCGATCTCGAGGCGCCGCCGCTCGCCGCCCGAGAGCGTGCCCGCGCTGCGCTTCCTTAGCCCCGTGAGCTCGAGCGCCTCGAGGAGGCGGTCGATCCGGTCGTGGCGCTCCTTGCGCGGGATCCCGAGCGTCTCGGCGATCGCGAGGAGGTTCTCCTCCGCCGTCAGCCGCCGGAAGACCGACGGCTCCTGGGCGAGGTATCCCATCCCGAGCCTCGCGCGCCGGTACATCGGGAGGCTCGTCACGACGTGACCATCGAGCGCGACCTTGCCGCCGTCGGGGCGCACCATGCCCATCGACATCTTGAAGACCGTCGTCTTGCCCGCCCCATTGGGCCCGAGGAGGCCGACGATCTCGGCCGGTTCCACGGCGAACGAGACGTCATCCACGACCGTCCGGCCGCGGTAGGCCTTGGTCAGGTGCTCGGCACTGAAGAGGCTCATGCGGAGGGGGCTCCGGGGGCCGCCGGAGGGCCGCGCATGCCTGTGGATAACCGGTGCAGAACTGCCTCCCCGGGTGCTGTCGCGGCCCGCAAAAGCCCGAATGCCCGTGAAACACCCCGTTGACGGGCGTTTCGCCGCCGGCCGGGCGGCCGGGCGTTACCGTGCGGGTAATCCATTCGGTGTCAAGGGCTTAGGGGCGCTGAGCCATGTATACGCGGTTTCCGGCCCGGTGGTGCCGCGAGGCTGCTGCCCCCGGAGCCCCCTCGACTCTAGAAAAACCTGGGAAACTCGCGGTAAGCAGGGGGTAAACGGCCCCCCGGCCCCCCGTGTGAATAACTCTAGCGGATCAGGCCGACCCGGGTGGGGTCTTTCAGGACGGGCCAGACGTAGATCGGCCAGAAAATCGCGAACGCCCGGCCGACCAGGTGGTCCCTCGAGACGAGGGGATAGGGGACGTTCCGCTCGACCCGGTCGACGTCTCCCGTGTGGAACCGCCGGAGGAGGCCGTCCACGTCGGCCTTCACCTCGATCACCCGGTCCGGGCCGTCCGTGCGGAAGTCCGCGTTGGGCTGGCCGGGGACGTCGCCGGGCTGCAGGTCCTTCGCCTCCTCCCAGCGGATGACCGTGCCGTCCTTGAGCGTGACGACCGCGATCTTCCATGCGCGGCTGTCCTTGCTCGAGTTCGTGTTGTCGCCCAGCATGAAGTAGTGGCCTTCGGGGATATCCCACTCGCCCTCCGGCGCGTACTGGTCCCCGTACTGGACGTCGCGCTCGATGCGGATCCTCTCGATCGCGGCCTTCAGGCCCTCGGCCTCGAGGAGCACGCGGTGTTGCCACGAGCTCGTCGCCTCGTGCGCGAACTCGGCGGGGAACGGGATCTCCGTCGTGAGCCGCGCGTCGCCGCCGATCTCGACGACGAGCGCGTCGTCGACGTTGGCGAAGGAGATCTCGTACTCGCCTCCGGGCGCGAGCCGCACGTCGAGCGGGTGCTCCTTCTCGCTCCCCTCGGCGAGCGCGATGATCGCCTTGCTCCCGTCCGGCCCGAGCACGAGGCGGTGCGCGAGGCCCCTCTCGGTGAGCAGGATCGCGAGCGTGCCCGCGCGCTCCACGTCGAGGTCGAAGCGCACGCGAAGGTCGCCCGCGCCGTCCCCGCCCTCGCGGAGCTCGGGGTAGCCGTACATGTGCTCGCTGTAGGCGAGGACCTCGGCGCGGAAGCTCATCGTGCTCTTCGCGGAGGCGTCCACGGCGAAGCGGCGCTTCCGCTCGTCCGCCGTCCAGCCGGGGCCCGTGTCCCAGTTCTCCCGGTTCCGGAAGACGTCGCGCTTCTCGACGGGCTCCGGGTAGAAGGGGAAGAAGAGCGCCTCGCGCGCGTCGGCCCCCTTGCGCTCGATGCGCCAGGTCTTGCCGCCGTCGCGGCTCGTCCAGATGTCGCCGCCCTCGATCTTCAGCCGCTCGCCCGGCAGGCCGACGAGCCGCTTGATGAAGTTGCGCGTGCGGTTGAGCGGGTACTGGAAGACGGTCGGCTCGTAGCGGTGCGGCTCCCCGAAGAGCCAGCGGTACTTGTCGACGAGGATCCGGTCGCCGCCGCGGTCGCTGCCGATGAGCGTCGGCATCATCGACTTCGACGGGATGCGGAAGGCCTCGAGGCTGTAGTGCCGGACGACGAGCGCGAGCGCGATCGCCACGGCGAACGCCTCGAGGTTCTCGCGGACGAAGAGGGAGAGGCCGCGGTTCATTTCCGCTTCTTGTCCTCGCGGCGGCTGCCGAGCACCGAGAGGAACGCCTCCTGCGGGATCTCCACGCCGCCGACCTGCCGCATCCGCTTCTTCCCCTCCTTCTGCTTCTCGAGGAGCTTCCGCTTGCGGGTCACGTCGCCGCCGTAGCACTTCGCGGTCACGTTCTTCCGGAGCGCCGTGATCGACTCGCGCGCGATGATCTTGCCGCCGATCGCCGCCTGGAGCGCGATCTCGAAGAGCTGCCGCGGGATCGTCTTCTGGAGCGCGCGGAGGATCTCGCGGCCGCGGCGCGGAGCGATCTCGCGGTGGCAGATGACGGAGAGCGCGTCCACCTCGTCGCCGGCGACGAGGATCCGCAGGCGGACGAGGTCGGCGGCGAAGAAGCCGCGCATCTCGTAGTCCATCGTCCCGTAGCCGCGCGTCGCGGACTTCATCAGGTCGTGGAAGTCGAAGACCATCTCCGACAGCGGCAGGTCGCAGACGAGGATCGTCCGCGAGGGGCCGAGGTAGTCCTGCTTCACGAACGTGCCGCGCCGGTCGGTGACGAGCGCCATGACGGGGCCGATCGACTCGGGCGGCGCGATGATGGACACGCGCACGACAGGCTCGCGGAACTCCCTGATGTGCGCCGGGTCGGGCAGCTCCGCCGGGCGCTCGATGCGCTTCGTCTCGCCGTCGGTCGTGACGACCTCGTAGGTCACGTTCGGCGCGGTCTGGATGATGTCCACGTTCGCGTGGCGCTCGAGCCGCTGCTGCACGATCTCCATGTGGAGGAGCCCGAGGAACCCGCAGCGGAACCCGAAGCCGAGCGCCTCGCTCGACTCGGGGTGGTAGGTGAACGACGCGTCGTTCAGGTGGAGCTTCTCGATCGCCTTCCTGAGGTCGTCGAAGTCCTGCGTCGATGCAGGGTAGATGCCGCAGAAGACGAGCGGCTTCGGGTCCTTGAAGCCCGGCACCGGCACGACGTCCTTCGCCTTCGCGGGCGCGATCGTGTCCCCGACCTTCACGTGCTCGAGCGTCTTCAGGTTGGCCACGAAGTAGCCCACCTCGCCCGCGGAGAGGAGGTCCACCTTCTCCATCTCCGGCCGGAAGACGCCGACCTCGGCGACCTCCCACTCGGAGAGGTTCGAGAGGAACTGGATCCTCATCCCCCGCCGGAGCGTGCCGTCGAAGACGCGCACGTAGACGACGACCCCGCGGTAGTCGTCGTAGGCCGCGTCGTAGATGAGCGCACGCGTCGGCGCCGACGGGTCGCCATCGGGCGGGCGGACCCGCTCGATGACGGCCTTCAGCACGTCGTCCACGCCGAGCCCGGTCTTCCCGGACACGCGGAGGATGCCGGTCGTGTCGAGGCCGAGGCCCGTCGAGAGCTGCTCGATCACGAGGTCGGGCTGCGCGCCCGGGAGCTCGACCTTGTTGATCGCGGGGATCACGTCGAGGCCCGCCTCGATGGCGAGGTAGGCGTTCGCGACGGTCTGCGCCTCGACGCCCTGCGACGCGTCGACGAGGAGCAGCGCGCCCTCGCAGGCGTGGAGCGCGCGGGAGACCTCGTAGCTGAAGTCGACGTGGCCGGGCGTGTCGATCAGGTTCAGCTGGATCCCCTGCCACGACATCCGGACCGCGCTCGCCTTGATCGTGATGCCGCGCTCGCGCTCGATATCCATGCTGTCGAGGAGCTGGTCCCGGAAGACCCGCTGCTCGACCGCGCCGGTGCGGAGGAGGAGGCGGTCGGCGAGCGTGGACTTGCCGTGGTCCACGTGCGCGATGATGCAGAAGTTCCGGATGTGCTCGAGGCGCAAGGGGCAAGATTATAGAGGGGGGGCGCGGGGGCGCTCAGGGATCGATCTCGGCCCGGAGCGCGGGGTCCCGGAGTTTCGCCGCGAGCGCGCGGAGCGCGGCGCCGCGGTGGGAGATCTCGTTCTTCCGGTCGGGGTCCATCTCGGCGGTGGTGCAGCCGTCCGGCGGGTAGAGGAAGACCGGGTCGTAGCCGAAGCCGTGCTCGCCCCTCGGCTCGTGGACGATGACGCCGTGGACGCGGCCCTCCGCCTCGACGACGACCCGCGGCGCGGGCCCCGCCACCGCGACCGCGAGGCTGCACTGGAAGTAGGCCTCCGGCCCCCGGAGCCCCCTCTCTTCCAGCCGCCGGAGGAGGAGGCGGACGTTCTCCTCGTCCGTCGCCTTCTCCCCGGCGTAGCGCGCGGACCGGACGCCCGGCTCGCCGCCGAGCGCGGGAACGACGAGGCCGGAGTCGTCGGCGAGGCAGGGCGCGCGGAGGAAGGAGGCGTAGGCGAGCGCCTTCAGGGCGGCGTTCTCGCGGAAGGTCGCGCCGGTCTCCTCGACCTCGGGGAGGTTCACGGCGATGACGGCGCGGATGCCGAGAGGCGCGAGGATCTCGCGCACCTCGATCACCTTCTTCGAATTCCTGCTCCCGACGAGAATCATTAGCGGTACGGTGCCAGGCACGAATCCACTAACAACCCCGCGGGCCCGCCAAGTCCCGCTGATTGTTAGCGGATCGGAGCCTGGCACCGTACCACTACTTTCCTTCGAGGGCGAGGCGCTGGCGGGTCGTGATCTCCGCCACGCCGAGGCGCGCGAGGCGGAAGATCTCCCCGAGCGTCTTGTCGTCGAAGGGGTGCGACTCCGCCGTGCCCTGTACGTCGATGTACTGGCCCTCGCCCGTCATCGCGATGTTCAGGTCGACCTCGGCCTTCGCGTCCTCCTCGTAGTTGAGGTCGAGGACGACGCGCCCCTTCACGACCCCGGCCGAGACCGCCGCGACCGAGTGGCGCAGCGGCCACGACGGCAGCTTCAGCGCGGACACGGCGTCGTGGAGCGCAACGTAGGCGCCGCTCACGGCCGCCGTGCGCGTGCCGCCGTCCGCCGCAAGCACGTCGCAGTCGAGCCAGATCGTCTTGTCGCGGATCGCCTTCCGGTCGACGACCGGGCGCATGCAGCGGCCGATGAAGCGCGAGATCTCGAGCGCGCGCGAGTCCGCCCTCCCCGTGCGCCCCTCCCGCGCCTTGCGCGAGCCGGTCGAGCCCGGCAGCATCCCGTACTCCGCCGTCACCCAGCCGAGGCCGTTCCGCTCCATCCAGGGCGGCACGCCCTCCTCGACCGTCGCCGTGCAGAGCACCTTCGTGCGCCCGAAGGAGACGAGGACGGACCCCTCCGGGTGGTCGTTGAAGTGGCGTTCGAATGTGATGGGACGAAGCTCGTCGTCCGCGCGTCCGTCGGGTCGCATCAGGGGCGGCAAGTATAGCCCCAGCCCTCCAAAGCCGCGGAGCCGGCCCCCGGAGCCCCCTCCCTTCCGGCGCCCGTGGTAGCCTCTTCCCGCCATGCGCTTCACGAAGATGCACGGCGCCGGGAACGACTACGTGTACGTCGATCTCTTCGACGAGCGCGTGGAGAGCCCGGAGTCCCTCGCGATCGCGGTGAGCGACCGGCACAAGGGGATCGGGGCCGACGGGCTCATCCTCCTCGGGCCGTCGTCGGTCGCCGACGTGAGGATGGTCATGTACAACTCCGACGGCAGCCGGTCGGGCATGTGCGGGAACGGGCTCCGCTGCCTCGCGCGGCTCGCGCGCGACCGCGGCCGCGCGAAGGGCGACATCGTGCGCGTGGAGACGGATTCGGGCATCCGCGCGGTCGAGCTCACGAAGGGCGGCGCCCGCGCGGACATGGGCGCGCCCGCGCTCGACCCGGCGAAGGTGCCGGTCAAGCTCGCAGGCCCGCGGGTCGTCGACGAGCCGGTGCTCGTGGACGGCCGCACGCTCCACGTCACCTGCTGCTCGATGGGCAACCCGCACGCCGTCGTCTTCGTCGACGACGTGCGCCGGTTCGAAGTCGGGCGCTTCGGCCCCGCGCTCGAGCGGCACGAGCTCTTCCCGGAGCGCGTGAACGCGTCGTTCGTCGAGGTGGTCGACCGCGGGCGCTTGCGGCAGCGCACGTGGGAGCGCGGCGCGGGCGAGACGATGGCGTGCGGCACGGGCGCGTGCGCGGTGTGCGTCGCCGGCGTGCTCACCGGGCGGACGGACCGGAGGATCCGGAGCGAGCTGCCGGGCGGCGAGCTGCTGCTCGAGTGGCCGGAGGGGAAGGGCGTCTTCCTCGCGGGCGACACGGTCACCGTGTTCACCGGGACATGGGGGGGCGGCGGGGGCCATGGAGTGTGACCAGTGCGGCTCGCGGAACGTCACGCGGCGCGACGTCGAGGGCCACCTGCTCTACGAGTGCAACCTCTGCGGGAACCTCCAGGGCAACGACGACGCGGTCGCGCGCGTCGAGGAGCTGCGGACGGGCCGCGCGCGAGGCCTCGACGACCGGGTGATCCCGCTCGTGACGGCGCTCGAGAGCTCGGGCGTCTTCCGGCTCCAGAGCGCCTCGGCGGGCGATCCTCGGCGGAACGAGCCGCCGTACGTGCTCCTCGCGCTGACGAAGAGCGACACGGCGTGGCTCGAACGGCTGCTGCGCTCGCTCGAGATCGCGAACCGCGAGACGCGGCTGCGGTGGCTCGTCGAGCTCACGCTCCAGCGCGGGATCGCGTGCCTCCTGCGCCCGCGCTTCTACAAGTCGCCGTCGGACCTCACGCCCGAGGATCTCGACGCCGCGCAGAGGGATCTGCTCGTTCTCGGCAAGAGCTTCCGCCGCGACCTCGGCCTGTCGTGGTGGGGCGTATCCCATACGCCATAGCGTCGTCGGAACCGCCTGTCGGCGCTTGACTTGCGACGGCCGGGTGCGGCATCGGGGTCCGCACTTCCGGGGTCACTCGCCCGGTGACGGGGCGGCCTCCTCGAGCGCCCGCTCGAGCGCCGCCGGGGGGACCCGCGCGCGGGTGTACTCGAGGAACGCGTCCGCGTCCCCCTGGAAGTGGCCGCGCAGGAGGTGCGGCTGGGGCAGCGCCGCCAGGCGGTAGATCTGCGTCCTGATCTCCAGATCCGGGACGTCGTCGAAGCGGACCTGCACGAGGTCGCCGAGCGCCACGCCCGCGATCACCCGGCCCTCCCGCTCCTCGCCGAGCACCTGGAGCATCCAGCCGCCGTGGAACGCCTCGAGGCGGAACCGGCCCTCCGCGTCCGTCTTCGCCTCGTGGAGCAGCGGCGGCAGGCCGCCCGCGCGCCGGTAGCGCGCGAGCACCTTCATCCCCTC
>JAKLKT010000064.1 GCA_023150495.1 Planctomycetota bacterium | reverse complement strand
CCAGTCGCCCGTGATCGGCACGAACGGCTGCTGCGCGCCCTCGAGCCACTTCGCGAACGCGGCCGCGTACTCGGGCGGCTTCCCGAAGCACTGCCAGAAGAGCGGCGCGGCCTTCACGCCGCCGGCCATCTTCGGCTCGAACTTGTCGAAGCCCTTGAGCGGCCTGCCGCCGTCGCCCGTCAGGACGTGGCCGTGGATCGCGCACGCGAGCGCGCGGCTCATCGCCTGGCCGCCCTCGACGAGCGGCACGAGGTCGAAGCCCTCGCGCCTCGCCTCCGCGAGCGCCTTCCCCATGAGGTTCTCCGCGGAGACCGCGGGGATGACGCCCATCCGGAGCGTCTTCCCGTCCCAGTCGTGCCCCGCGAGGAACTCCGCCTGCCCCTCGCGGCACCACTTCGTCTCGGCGGCGCGGCCCTTCGCGCGCGCGAGCTCGTAGAAGACGCGGACGTACTCCCGGAGCAGGAGCGCGCGGGTCGCGTAGCGCCCCTGCTGCCGCTCTATCGCGACGGTCTTCCCGTCGGGCGCGGCCAAGGGCTCGCCCGCCGTCGCGCCCGGCGCGGAGGCGGGAGCCCCCTCGGTTATCCGCACGGAGACCTTCCCCGCCTTCCCCTTGAACCGCACGGCGAGCTGGGCGTGCGCCTGCTCGAGGAAGAGGAGGAGTTCGTCCGCTTCCTGCGGCGTCGCCTCCGCCTCGAGGCGGAAACGGTCGTTCTCGCGGATCTCGGGCGCGGCCGCCGCCACGCCCGCGAGGAGGAGCAGGCATCGGAGCATGACCCGTATGCTACGCTCCCCCGACCCATGCGCGGCAGGCACGGCTGATGCGCCCCGCTCCCGCGGCGACGCCCGTCGTCCGGACGCTCCCCCTTGTCGTGCGCTACACCTGGGCTCTCCAGTGGCCCTCCGCGGCGCTCGAGGGGCTCGCGGTCGGGGTCATCGGGCTCTCGGCGTTCGTCATCAAGCGTTCGCTCGGCGCGCCGGAGCGGGCCGTTCCCCTGCTGATCGCGCTCTGGCAGATCGTCTGGGTGTTCTCGCCCGGCCTCGGCACGCTGCTCGCGCGCGCGCACCCGCAGCGCCTCTGGCGCGTGCTCGCGTTCTCGACCTTCCTGCCGCTCGCGGGGATCGCGTTCGTGTCGGTGACGCCGACGGGGGAGCACGGCCACGGGGAGGGCACGCTCTGGCTCTTCCTCCTCTGCATGACGCTCCACTACTCCTCGGGCATCGCGACCGTGCCGCACCGGGGCGCGCTCCTGCGCACGAACTACCCGCAGCACGTTCGAGGGCGGATGTTCGGGCTCTTCATGGTCGTGAACCTGCTCGCGGCCGGGGTCGCCGCGAAGGGCGCCGGCTACCTCCTCGACGCCGACCCGCGCTGGGTGCGCGCGCTCTACCCGGCGGCGGCCGTGAGCGGCATTGCGGGCTTCCTGCTGATGGGCCGCATCCGCTGGCGCCGGTCGCGCGAGGCGCGGCGGCTCGCGGCCGCGGCCCGGCGCGGGATGTGGCACGCGATGGTGGACGCGTGGCGGGAGACCTTCCGCATCCTGCGCGAGGACCGCGCCTTCCGGACCTACGAGCGCGGGTTCATGCTCTACGGCCTCGGGTTCCTCTCGAGCGTCGGGCTGCTCGTCCTCTACTGCGAGGAGGAGCTCGGCCTCACCTACTCGCAATACACGTGGGCGCAGTCGGTCGCGTTCCCGCTCGCGCAGATCGGCGGCGCCGCGATGTTCGGGCGGCTCTCCGACCGGCTCGGTATCTCCCGCACGACGGCGGCCTCGTTCCTCCTCCTCGCGATCTTCTTCTCTCTCATGCCGTTCATCGGCTCGCTCGGCGGGCTCGTCGCCCTCTACCTGCTCTGGGGGGTGGCGATGGGCGGCGTGAACGTCGGGTGGAGCCTCGGCCCGCTCCACTTCGCGACCGACGGCAAGGCGCACATGTACGGCGCCGTCCACTTCTGCCTCGTCGGCATCCGGAGCCTCGTCGGCCCGTTCCTCGGCTACGCGGTGAAGGACCTCTTCTCCTATCCGACGGCCTTCGCGCTCTCCGCCGTGCTCGTGGGCGCGGGCTGCGCTACGGTCCTCTCGCTCCGCTCCGGGGCGCGGGTATCCTAGGCCGCTTGCGCAACACCGCCCTCCTCCTCCTCTGCCTCCCCCTCCTCGCCCAGGAGCCCAGGACCGCGACGACCCCCGGCGGCGTGAGGGTCGAGTGGCTCGCCGAGGGCAAGGCCGGCACGGCGCCCGTGCCCGGCGACGTCGTGAAGGTCCACTACACCGGCACGTTCACGGACGGGAAGAAGTTCGACTCGTCGCTCGACCGCGGCGAGCCGATCCGCTTCGTCCTCGGCGTCGGAATGGTGATCCGGGGGTGGGACGAGGGGATCGCGCTCCTCGACGTGGGCGCGAAGGCGAAGTTCACGATCCCGTGGAGCGCCGCGTACGGCGAAGAGGGCAGGCCGCCCGTGATCCCCGCGAAGGCGGACCTCCTCTTCGAGGTCGAGCTGGTGGACGTGGTGAAGGGGGATCCGTTCCGCGCCGCCGACCCGGCGAAGCAGCAGACGACGGAGTCGGGCCTCAAGTGGGAGACGATCGTGGAGGGGTCCGGGGACCGGCCCCTGCCCGACGACCTCGTGAGGATCCGCTGCATGGTCTGGACGCCGGAGGGCAAGGTCGCCTTCAACTCCGCCTCCTTCCCCGGGCCGCTCGTCGGCGCGGCGGCGACCGTGCACCTCTCGCCCGTGAACGAGAAGTTCCTGCCCGAGGCCGTGCAGCTCATGAAGGTGGGGGGCAAGTGCCGCTTCGAGGTACCCGCCGCGCTCTGCTGGGGCAAGCAGAGGATCGTGCCCGCGGTCCCCGCCGACGCGGCGACGGTCTGGCAGGTCGAGCTCCTGCGGATCCTCCGCTTCGCGCCGCTCGATGCCGCGAAGACGAAGAGGACCGAGTCCGGGCTCGAGTACGAGGTGATCGAGGAGGGGACGGGCAAGACCCCCGGTCCCGCGTCGAAGGTGGCCGTGCACTACACCGGCTGGCTCGAGGACGGGACCGAGTTCGACTCCTCCCACCGCCGCGGCAAGGTCGCGGAGTTCGGGCTCAACCAGGTCATCCGCGGATGGACGGAGGGGCTCCAGCTGATGAAGGAGGGCTCGATCTACCGGTTCCGGATCCCGGCGGCGCTCGCCTACGGCGCGCAGCAGAAGGGCCAGATCCCCCCGAACTCGACGCTGGTGTTCGAGGTCGAGCTGGTCCGCGCGCAGTAGCCGGCCCGATCCGGCGGAGTTTCCGGGCGAGGGGGCAGGCCGATTCCGCCCCCGGAGCCCCCCCGCATCCGCCCCCGCAGCGCTCCGCGCGGCTTACACCTTCGGCCCGGCCGCGCGGACGTCGTCGGTGACGTCCTTCTCGAACTCCTTGAACGCGTCGCGGAAGAGGTTCGCGAGCTTCAGCGCCTGGCGCCGGTACGCCTCGCGGTCGGCCCACGCCTCGCCGGGGTTGAGGACGCCCTTCGGCACGCCCGGGCAGGCTGCGGGGATGTGGAGATGGAAGATCGGGTCCGGCTGCGTCGGCACGTCGTCGAGCGCGCCGCCGAGCGCCGCGTCGAGCGTCGCCCGCGTGTGCGCGATCTTCATCCGCGAGCCGACGCCGTACGGCCCGCCGGTCCAGCCCGTGTTGACGAGCCAGCACTGCGCCTTGTGCTTCTGGAGCCGCTCGCCGAGCATCTTCGCGTAGACCGAGGGCGGTCGCGGCAGGAAGGGCGCGCCGAAGCAGGTCGAGAAGGTCGCCGCCGGGTCCTTCACGCCGCGCTCGGTTCCCGCGACCTTCGCCGTGTAGCCCGAGAGGAAGTGGTACATCGCCTGCGCGGGCGTGAGCTTCGAGATCGGCGGGAGGACGCCGAAGGCGTCGCATGCGAGGAAGAAGACGTGCGACGGGTGGCCCGCCGCGCCCGCCGGGATCGAGCCGTCGATGGACCCGATCGGATAGGAGGCGCGCGTGTTCTCGGTGATCGCGGCGTCCTCGAGGTCGACCGCGCGCGTGACCGGGTCGATGACGACGTTCTCGAGGATCGTGCCGAAGCGGCGCGTCGTCGCGTAGATCTGGGGCTCGGCCTCGGGAGAGAGGCGGATCACCTTGGCGTAGCAGCCCCCCTCGAAGTTGAAGACGCCGCGGTCGCTCCAGCCGTGCTCGTCGTCGCCGACGAGCCGGCGCCGCGGGTCGGCGGAGAGCGTCGTCTTCCCGGTCCCGGAGAGGCCGAAGAAGAGCGCGACGTCGCCGTCGCCGCCCACGTTCGCCGAGCAGTGCATCGGGAAGACGCCCTGCGCGGGGAGCATGTAGTTGAGGACGGTGAAGACCGACTTCTTGATCTCGCCCGCGTAGCGCGTGCCGCCGATGAGCACCATGCGCCTCTCGAAGGAGAGGAGGATGAAGACCTCCGAGTTCGTGCCGTGCCGGTCCGGGCTCGCCTTCATCCCCGGCGCCTGGAGCACCGTGAACCGGGGCTCGAACGCGTCGATGTCGCGAGCCGGGACCGGCAGGAACATGTTCCGCGCGAAGAGGCTCTGCCACGCCTGCTCGGTGACCACGCGCACCGGCAGCCGGTGGCGCGGGTCGGCCCCGGCGTGGACGTCCTGCACGAACGCGTCGCGCCCGCGGTAGTAGGAGCGCATGTCCTCGAGCAGGAGGTCGAACTGCGCGGGCTCGATGGCTCGGTTGACGCGGCCCCACCAGATCTCCTTGTCGGATGAGGCCTCGCGCACGAGGAACTTGTCGCCCGGCGAGCGGCCGGTGTGCGGCGCCGTGTTCGCGACGAGCGCGCCGCCGTCCGCGATGAGCGCCTCGCGCCGCCGCACGGCCTCCTCGTAGAGGGCGGGCGCGGCGAGGTTCCAGTGGACGGTCCCGAGGCCCTTGAGGCCGACGGTCTCGAGGCCGCGGGAGTGTGCGGCGCTGGTCATGGCCGATGGATACTTCATCCGCCCTCCGGCGGCAAGGGGGGGAGGGCTTCGGCGGGCGGGGGCGCCCCGTTTCAGGACGTGCGCTTGAGCGCGCGCCAGCGGCGCACGGCCTCGTCGGCGTCGAGCGGCGCGATGTCGGTCGGCGGGCCCGTGGCGGCGCGGGAGTTCGCCCGCGCGATCTCCTCGTTCAGCTCGGCGACGAGCCGCCGCACCTGCGCCTCCGAGGACGCCCGGCGGATGCCCGCGATCGCCTCCTCGACCCGCTTCCTGAGCGCGAGCGTCGAGGGCGCGAGCGAGATCTCCTCGCGCTCGAGCAGCTGCTTCACCCACCAGAGCTCGTCATGCGGCTTGTCGAGGTCCGGGATCGGCTTGCCCGTGCCGGGGAGGTTGTCGAACTCCCCGCGCTCCTGCGCCTCGCGGATGAGCCGGTCGATGAAGTGCTCGTCGCGCTTCACGGCTTCCTCAGCTCCTCCCCGATCGCGAGGAAGACCTCCTCGTAGTCGTCTCGGTCGGACACCGCGCGGTCGTTGTTGGGCTCGCGTCCGCCGCCCGCGTACTCGCGCGTGCGGACAAGGCCGAGCCGGACCCGCGCGCCGCCCTCGAGCCCCGGCTCGACGACGACGTGGGCAAGCCGGTACCGCACGTCGATGACCCCCTCCTCGACGGGCGACTTCGCGGTGACGGACGCGCCGAGCGGGTCGGCGCGGACGATGGTCCACCCCTTCGCGTAGAGCGACGCGATGGCAGCGTGGTACGCCTGCTCGGCGGTGGCTCCGGGGAACGTGTGGACCCACGCGCCGTCCACCTCGCGGGTCAGCTCGATCCTGCCGTTCGCCGCGCATGCCGCGACGAGGAGGAGGGGGAGGATCCGCACGCCGTCATTGTACGGAGCGGGCCACCTTCCTCAGCCTCCCTTGGGGACCGGGAGGAGCCCGCCGAGGATGCGGCTCCCACGGAACGCGCTGCGACCGAGCCAGGCGCGGGCGAAGCGGTCCTTCCGGCCGAAGTCGATGAACTTGTCGTGGACGAGCGGGATCGTGGGGAAGACGTCCAGGAGGATCGAGATCGCATCGTAGCTGAGGCAGCAGTTGGTGTTGATCCGCGACACCCAGAGGTCGATCCACTCCTCCTCGCCGCCCATCGTGAGGACGTCCCCGTCGAGGATGCCGTCGAGGAGCCATGTCCTCCCCTCGCGCATGACACCGCCGAGCTCCCGCCGCGCCTCCTCGTCCCCGCCGAGGGCGAGGCCGGCCGTGCCCGCCCAGTAGAGGCCCAGGTGGCGCTTCTCCCGCAGATCGCGCAGGAACGCGACCGCGCGTTCGTCCTTCGCGAGGCCGAGGCGGGCGATCGAGGACAGGTAGGCGTCCGGGATGCCGTCGCGGAGCGCGTGCAGGACCGCCCCGACCGGGTCGCGCTCGAGCACGAGGTTCCGCTGCGCCTCGGTGGGATCCATGAGGAACCAGATCAGCGGCTCGGGAAGCGCGTAGAGGACCGCGAGCGCCGGGACGGCTTCGTCGTTCCCGGACGCCGCCTGCGCGCGGAGGTGCTCCTCCACCCGCGGGTCGCGGACCCGCCCGAGGACGGAGGGATCATCGAACTCGCCGTCCGCGAAGGTCGCGATCATCGCGGGCACGTGGCGCGCCTCGCCGAGGCGCGCGAGCGCCGGGAGCGCCTCCTTCCGCCCCCGGGCCCCCCAGTGATCCAGCAGGCCGACGAGCGCTTCCCGGTCGACGACCTCGATCCGCGCGAGGATCCCGTCGAGCCCGTCGGCATCCGCCGGCGCGTCCCGAAGCCGCCGCGCGACGTCCCTCGCGACCTCCGCGGTCATGCCTTCCGGGTAGACCTGCGCGAAGTAGGAGGCGACGCGCTCCGGGTGGGCGTCGATGGCGAGGAGGTTCGCGCCGATCCACGCGAGGTCCTCCTCCCGGATCCGGACGCCGTACTCCGCCTCGGCGTCGTAGCGCGCGAGCGGCTCGATGTCGCCGAACCCCGGGTCGAGGAGGATCTCCCCGAGCCGGCGGCGCCGTGCCTCGACCGGCATCACATCGAACGCGAGCCACGTAGGGAGGAGCGAGTCGTCCTCCCTGAGCAGCTCGAGGAGCCGCGCGGGCTCGCCCAGCCGCGCCAGCCCGGCGGCGGCGCGAGCGTCATCGCCGAGATCCAGGAGCGCATCGCGCGCGCCGAGCACGGCGAGCCCGCGGATCGCCCAGCTCACGGCCTCCGACTCGCCCCCGGTCTCGTCCACGAGGAGCGCGACGTCGGAGAGGAAGCGGACGTCCTCCGTCGCAAGCGGCACCTCGCGGGCCCATCGGAGGATCCAGCCGCGCGGCGGGTAGAGCGAATGCGCCCCCTCGACGTTGAACCCGTCGGGGCCGAGCCAGCAGGCCCTCGCGAGCACGAGGAAGGCGGACTTTGACAGGGGGTCCCCGGCGATCTCCGCCATGCGCGGCGCCGGACGCCCCGCGCGCGCGGCGCGCAGCCGCTCGAGCCCATAGAGGAACCCGCGCGCCGCCGTGGCCCGGTGCTCGTCGGTGTAGTCGGCGACGAGGTGCAGCGTATCGAGGAGCGCGAGGAAGACCTCGGGCCCGGCGCGCTCCAGGAGCTCCACGATCGCCGGGATGTGCTCGGGCAGGAGCGCTCGATGGTAGTACGTGAGCTGCTCCCGCGCGCCCGGCATGTCCTCGACCGAGCACGCGGTCTTCCAGAGGGCGGGAAGGTCCGGCGCGCCGATCGGCAGGCGGCCCTCCTGGGCCCACCCGGGCCGCACGGCGTCCGGATCCCGGACCCACCCGGCGTGCGCGACGAGGATCCGCGCTTGGAGCCGCACCTCCTCGAGGTCGAGGCAGTCGGCGTCGAGCGCGCGCGCGGCGAGGTACGCGACCTTGTCGTCATTCGACCGGAGACCGGCGCGCAGGATCGCGACGCGCCTCTCGTCCGGCAGCTCCGTCCACTCGTCGAGCGCCTTCTCCTCCTCGCCAGCGACGCGACGGAGGAGCTCCGCGTCATCCGCGTGCAGCTGGACGGCGCAGAGGGCGACGCAGACGCAGAGGAGCCGGATGCGCATGACTCGGGGGCAGGATTCTAGACGCGGCCGCCCCGGGCGGTGAATGCAGGGGGCTCCGGGGGCCGTTCGATGTGCGGAGCCTGACACCATTCAATGACTTTCGGGGCCGGCTCCGGCCCCAGGCCCCCCCGGGTTCATTGAAACGTGTCAGGCTCCGTACCTCAGAACAGCCACTGCTTCATGCAGTAGACGCTGCCGCCCGATTTCATGAACTCGCCCGTCTCGACCGGATGCACCGTGAACCCCGCCTGCCGGAGCTTCTCCTCGAGCGACGCGCTCCCGCGCTGGATCACCACGTGCTTCCCGGACACGAGCGCGTTGCACGCGAAGCCGTCCCGCGCCTCCCGCTCGTCCGCCTCGATCACCCGCTTGAAGTGGCGGCGGATCTGCGTGTTCCCCGTCCGCGTGAACGCCTTCGGGTAGACGAGCGCCGTCTTCGGGTCGAGCGGGCAGAGGCACGTGTCGAGGTGGTAGAAGTCCGTCTTCAGCTCGAGCGTGAGCGCCTCGACGCCGAAGACCATCGCGAGGAAGGGGTACACCTCCGGCACCGAGCGCTGGCCGTACCCGCCCCAGAGGATCCGCTTGCCCGGGTGCCACACCGCGTCGCCGCCCCCTTCGAAAGGGACCGGGCTCTCGATCACGTCGTAGCCGTGGCCTGCAAACCACCTACGGTGCGCCTCGACCTCGCGCTGCCGCGACTCGTGCCGCATCCGCGAGAGCACGGCCACCTTCCTGCCGCGCCGGTTCACTCCCGTGAACGAGGGGTTCGCGGCGAAGACCATGTCCTCGCAGCCCGGCGTCGGCGGGAGCGTCTCGACCTCGAGGCCGATCCCCCGGAAGGTCTCCGCGAGCGCGTCCCACTGCTGCCGCGCGCGGGCCCGGTCGACCTTCCCCGCCTGTCCCTCCATGAAGACGTTCTTCACGTCGATCACGTCGAAGTGGTCGGGCGGGCAGAGGAGCACGCCCTTCACGGCCGCTCCTGCTCCTCCTCCCCGGGCCCCTCCTCCTCTCCCCGCGCGAGCTTCCTGAGCATCGCGACGCCCCGCAGGAACTCGGTCTTGGGCATCGCCGGGCAGCCCCAGATGACGCTGCCATCGGCCCAGGGCCCGATGACCCCCGTCTGCGCGCCCACCCGGCACTTGTTGCCGAGGTGCGCCTCGTTCGAGAGCCCCGCCTGCCCGCCGATCTCGCAGTCGTCCCCGATCGTCGAGCCGCCCGCCATCCCCGTCTGCGCGGCGACGAACGTGCGCTCCCCGATGATGCAGTTGTGGCCGAGGTGCACGAGGTTGTCGAGCGCGCTGAACCGGCCCACGCGCGTCTCGTCGTAGCGCGCACGGTCGATCGTCGTGCAGGCGCCGAGGTGGACGTCGTCCGCGATGACGACGCGGCCGACGTGGTGGAGGCGCACGGGCCCCTTCGGCCCCGGCGCGTAGCCGAACCCGGGGCGCGAGAGGACGGCGTTCGCGCCGACGCGCACGCGGTTGCCGAGGAAGGCTCCTGCGTGGATCACCGCGCCGGGCTCGACGAGGCAGTCGTCGCCGATCTCCACGCCGTCCTCGACCACGACGCGCGCGCGCAGCACCGAGCGCGAGCCGATCTTCGCCTTGCCGATGATCGCGTTCGCGCCGATGTGCACGTCCGCGCCGAGCGTCGCCTCGGGGTCGATGATCGCCGTCGGGTGGATTCCGGGGGGGTGCGGGGGCGGCACGAGGCCGAGCACCTCGATGACGCGGTTCAGCGCCGCGAGCGGGAAGCGCGAGAGGATCACCGGACGGTCGATCCGGGCCGCGAGGTCGATGTGGGCGAGGAACGCGCCCGCCCTCGACGCGTTGGCGCGCGCGAGCCAGCGCGCCGACTGGACGGGCGCGATGTCGCTCGCCGTGGCGTTCTGGAGCGACGCGACCCCCGTGATCTTGAGGGCAGGCGTCCCCTTGAGCTCGCCTTCCGCGGCGCGGCACAGTTCCTTGAGGGTCGGCATGGCATGAGGGTACACGCGACGCTTCCCGTGGTACAAGGACGGCTCTTGGCGCGGATCCGGGAGGCCCTGGACAGCGACTCGGCGGGCGTGATCGCGGTGATCGCGCGCGCCTACGAGGAGTACCCCGGGTGCGTTCTCGACGTGGAGCGGGAGGAGCCCGCACTCAGGACTCCCGCGTCGTCGTTCGACCGGTTCTG
>JAKLKT010000063.1 GCA_023150495.1 Planctomycetota bacterium | reverse complement strand
CCGGAGACAGGTGATCTCCGTATTCCGCGGCCGGCCGCGCCGGGGAGGCCGGTTCTTCGGCGACCTGTCCCGCGTCCCGCTCACCGCGGCTACTCGGAAGTGCGTATCTGCGGTAATGTCTCCGGGATGAGGTGGTTGCCGCTGGCTCTTCTCGTTGCCGCGTGCGGAGGCGGCGGCGGGGGCGGCGGGCCGCTGCCCGCGATCGAGCAGCAGGCGAGCTTCGGCATCGTCAGGGCCGATGCGCCGACGCAGCTCGACGTGGAGATCGCGAACCCGCTCGGGGCGGACGCCACGGCGGAGGATTCGGGGGGGGCCGGGGGGCCGTTCGCGGCCGCCGCCGGCGCGCTGCCGGCGGAGGTCGCCGAGGGCGGCACGCTCACGCTCCGCGTCGTGTTCACGCCGCCCGGGCCCGGCGCGCAGTCGGGCGACATCCGCGTGAGGTTCGTGGCCGGGACGCGGGAGCAGGAGGTCCTTCTCCATCTCGCGGCGAGCGTCGAGACGCCCGCGATCACGCTGCTCACGCCGGCGCTCGCCTTCCCGACGACGTTCGTCGGGCTGGAGGAGGCGTTGAACATCCGCGTGCGGAACCCGAACGCGCAGACGCTCGTGAACCTCACGTCGATCAGCGCCGTCCCCGCCGGGTTCACGACGAGCTTCCAGCCGCGCGCGATCTTCCCGGGCGACACGACGTCGATCCGGGTCACCTACGAGCCGCAGGCCGTGGACGCGTTCGACTTCGAGATCGAGGTCGGGAACGACGTGGGCCCGCCGCTCCGCGTCCGCGTGACCGCGCAGTCGGAGGAGCAGGAGCAGGAGGTCGTGACCGACTTCGGGACCGTCCCCGTCGCCGGCGGCGAGACGGACTGGCTCGAGATCGACGTCCCCGCTGACGCGATCAGCATCTCGATCGAGTCGGTCGCGACGTCCCCGTCGGCGTGGGTCGGGCTCCTCGGGTTCGAGGGGCCGGGCGGAAAGGTCTATGAGAACTCCTCCTCCACCGGCGAGTTCCTGTGGACGCCCGGGTTCGACGGCGTGTTCGCCGCGACGCTCCCGCAGAACGACAGCGCGACGCTCCAGCTCGTGCCCGGCGGAGGCACGTACCGGTTCCGCCTGTTCCTCTGGAGCGGAAGCGCGTCGTCGCTCGAGGTCCGGGCGATCGTCGAGCGCCGGACGGGCGGCGCGCCGGGCGACAGCAAGGTCGACCTGAACGTCTTCCTCGCGCCGGGGCTCGGCATCACGGGACCGGAGACCGACACGAAGCTCCAGGACGTGCTCTCCCGCCTGGACGACATCTTCGGCCAGATCGGGCTCGCGCTCGGCGACGTCGACTACTACCAGCTGAGCAACGCCGCCTACAACTCCGTGAGCGAGAGCGAGTTCCCGCAGCTGCTCGGCGAGACCTCCGTCGCGTCGGAGGCGCGGATGAACGTCTTCTTCGTGCAGACGGCGCTCGGCGGAGGCGTGCTCGGCGTGGCCGCGGCGCTGCCGGGGCCGAAGCTCAACGCGTCGCCGGTGAGCGGCGTGATGGTCGACTACGACTGGTCGAACGCGGCCGCGGTCGGGCAGGTGACCGCGCACGAGATCGGCCACTACCTCGGCCTCTACCACACGGCCGAGAGCGACGGCCAGACCTGGGACATCATCGAGGACACGCTCGAATGCCCGGGCGAGTGCACGTCGGAGAGCGGCGGCTATCTCATGCACTGGCAGTACTTCGGGAGCACGACGCCCGTGATCACCGACGGCCAGGCGCACGTGATCCTCGCCCACCCGCTCGTGGACCCCGCCTCGACGCTCGCGGCGCTCGCGCAGAAGCGGACCCCCGCGCCCGCGTTCGTCGAGCTCCCCGCGGGATTCTGCGGGACCTGCAAGGAACACAAGTAGCCTTCCCGCAAAGGCTTGCAACCGGGCGCGCGAAAGAGATCGCCGCGCGGCGGGGCGGCATGCTAGCGTGACCCGTGCATGCGATGGCCGGGGTTGCTAGCCGCGGTCATGCTGTCGGCTTGCGGGGGTGGCGGCGGCGGCAGCGTGCCGGTCGCGTTGACGCAGCAGGTGTCGTTCGGATTCGTCCGTCCGGACATGCCGACCGGGAGGGAGATCCTCGTCCCGAACCCGCTCGTCGCGGACGCGTCGGCGGCGGCAACGGGGGGGGCCGGGGGGCCGTTCGAGATCGCGGACGGGATGGCGGCGACGGTGGGAAGCGGCGCGTCGCTGGCGGTGCCGGTCGTCTTCACGCCGAGTTCGCCGGGCCCGCACGAGGGCGAGCTGCGACTGCGTTTCGCAGGCGGCGACGGGACGCGCGCGGACGTCGTGCTCGCGCTGGTGGCGGTCGTCGAGACGCCGAGGGTCGAGCTTCGGGAGCCGACGCTCGACTTCCCGGCGCCGATGTATATCGGCGAGACGAGGACGCTGCGCGCCTACGTCGAGAACCGGAGCCACGCGACGCCCGTCGCGGTCACGTCCATCGGCAGCGTGCCCGCGGGCTTCACCGCGTTCTTCGCGCCGGCGGTGCTCCCGCCCGGGCAGTTCGCCTCGATCGCCATCGTCTACACGCCCGGGGAAGTGGGGGTCCACGACTTCGACCTCCCGGTCACGCACGAGGCCGGCGACCCGCTGCTGCTGCGCGTGCGCGCGAGGACCGACGAGGAGATCCCGGAGGTCACGATCGACTTCGGCGAGGTCCCGCTCGTCGGCGGCAAGACGGACTGGCTCGAGGTCGACCTCCCCTATCCCGCCATCAGCCTCAGTCTCGAGGCGTTGAGCGAGGACATGGCGGCCGAGCCGCTGCTCGTGGCCCTCGAGGGGCCCCTCGGCTACGTCTACAGGGACGAGGCGGGCGGAGGTCCCCTCCTGTCGTTCCAGTACACGCGGGGGCTCTTCGCCGTGACGATCCCCAACACGGACCGCGCCGACACGCAGCTCGTGGCGGGCGGCGGGCGCTACCGGTTCCGCTTCTCCTGCACGGGGACGAAGCTCTCGGTCCGCGCGATCATCGAGAACCGGCGCCGCGCGGTCGTGGACGAGGGCATCGTCGACCTGAACGTCTTCTTCGCGGCGTCGCTCGGGGTCGATCCGGACAAGGACGGAAAGATCGGCGAGGTCCTCGATGGGACGGACGCCCTGCTCGGGCAGGTCGGGCTGCGCCTCGGCGACGTGTCGTACTACGAGATCGACGACCCGACGTACGACATCATCACCACGACGAGCGAGCTCACGAGCCTCTTCGCGGAGTCCTCCGCGGCGTCCGCGGTCCGCGTGAACGTGTTCTGCGTGCCGAGCCTCTTCCCGAGCCCGCTCTTCGGGGGCGTCGCGGGCGTCGCGGGCGACGTGCCGGTTCCGAAGCGCAACGGCACGCAGGCGAGCGGGGTCGCGATCGACTACACGCTGGGCACGGCCTTCTTGAAGATCGTCCTCGCGCACGAGATCGGCCACGCGCTCGGCCTCTTCCACACGACCGAGGGCGGCGGCCAGCAGGACAACATCGAGGACACGCTCGAATGCGCGAATGACGGGTGCGCGGAGCCGTACCTGATGTTCTGGTACTGGCTGGGCGCGGAGACGCCCTCGATCACGCCCGGCCAGGGGAGGGTGATCCTCGGCCACCCGCTCGTCGATCCGGTGCCCGCGGGCCTCGCGGCGCTCGCGCAGAAGAAGGCGCCCGCGGCAGCCGCGTGGGTCGCGCTGCCCGCGGGTTACTGCGGCACCTGCGCGAGGTAGCGGCACGGGCGCGCCCGCCGGGGCGCCGCGGGCCCTCGTTACGCCCGCGTTACGGCACGGGCCCCGTGCGGCGCGTACCGTTCATGCATGCGATGCCTCGCGGGACTCTCCCTCCTCCTCGCCACGGGCGGCGCCGTCGCGCAGGAGCAGGCCTTCTTCCGCGGCGCGGCCCACGTGGTCGTGCCCCAGCGGCGATCCTTCTCCCTCCGCCACGACGCGACCCCGATCGCCATCGAGCGCGTGCGCGCGCGCGTGACGATCGACGAACAGGCCGCCGGGACCGCGCTCGAGGTGACCGTGCGCAACACGTCGTCGGCGCCGGCGGAGGCCGTGCTCCTGCTCCCGGTGCCGGACGGCGCCGCGATCCACTCCTTCGCCTTCGAGGGACCCGCGCGCGAGCCGACCGCGGAGCTGCTCCCGCGCGAGGAGGCGCGGAGGACCTACAGCGACATCGTGCGGAGCCTCCGCGACCCCGCGCTCCTCGAGTTCGCGGGGTACGCGCTCGTGCGGTCGAGCGTCTTCCCGGTGCCCGCGCAGGGGACGCAGCGCGTCCGGATCGTCTACAACCACCTGCTGCCGGCCGTGGACTCGCGCGTCGACTACGTGCTACCGCGCAGCGAGTCGCTCGACGTGGACGTCCCGTGGGAGATCGAGGTGGACGCGACGGCCAAGGCGGGCATCGGCATGGCCTACTCGCCGACCCACGAGATCGAGACGGACCGGGCCGGGCCCGGGCACGTGAAGGTCAGGACGACCGCGTCCGCCTCCCGGTCCCCGGGCCCGTTCCGCCTCTCGCTGCTCTCCTCGCGCGATTCCGCCGCGGCGACGCTCTTCGCCTACCCGGACCCGCGCATCGGCGGCGGCTACTTCCTCCTCGTCGCGGGGCTGCCGCCCGCCGCGAAGCGCGAGCCCCGGCGCGAGGTCACGATCGTGCTCGACCGATCGGGTTCGATGGCGGGGCCGAAGATGGACCAGGCGAGGGCCGCGGCGCTCCAGATCGTCGAGGGGCTCCTGGACGGCGAGGCGTTCAACCTCGTCGACTTCGGCAACGCCGTGTCGCTCTTCGCGGACCGCCCCGTCGTGAAGGACCGCGCGGCGATGCTGCGCGCGCGGGAGTACCTGCACGCCGTGCGGCCGATCGGCGGCACGAACACCTACGACGCGCTCGTCGAGGCGCTGCGGCAGCCGACGACCGCGGGGCTCCTTCCGACCGTCCTCTTCCTGACCGACGGGCTGCCGACGGTCGGTCGCACGGGCGAGCCGGACATCCGCGCACTCGTCGAGAGCGGCAACCCGCACCGCCGCCGCGTGTTCACGTTCGGGCTCGGCGACGACGTCAACGCGCCGCTCCTCGACCGGCTCGCCGAGGCGAGCCGCGCGGCCGCAGTCTACGTGCGGCCGGGGGAGGACCTCGAGGAGCCCGTGCTCCGCGCGTTCGAGCGGCTCAAGGGCCCGGTGCTCGCGGACGGGAGGCTCTCCGAGGCGAACGGCGCGATCCTCGGGCTGCAGCCGGCGACGCTCCCGGACCTCTTCGAGGGCGACCAGCTCGTCGTCCTCGGGCAGTACAAGGGCTCCGGGCCGCTGAAGCTCGCGCTCGACGGCGCAGAGCGCTCGCTGTCGCTCGCGTTCGGCCTCGACGGCGCGACGACGCGGAACGCCTTCGTGCCGAGGCTCTGGGCGGCGCGCCGGATCGCGGAGCTCGTCGACCGCGTGCGGCAGACGGACGAGACCTCCGTGGTCTGCCCCGAGCATCGCGCGTTGATCGAGGAGATCGTCCGCCTCTCCGCGGAGTGGGGGATCCTCAGCGAGTACACGGCGTTCTTCGCCCGCGAGGGCACCGACCTCTCCGACTGGGACGCGATCAACTTCCGCGTGATGGCGGAGCTCGCCGAGAAGGCCGTGAAGGCGCGGTGCGGCACGGACGCCGTGGACCGCGCCCAGGTCCTCTGGGCCCAGAAGAAGCAGTCCGTCCTCGACGGGCGGAATCTCCTCGACGACAAGATCGACCGCGCCGGTCTCGCTGCCGTGCAGCAGGCGTCCGACCGGGCGCTCTTCTGCCGCGGGAAGCAGTGGATCGACGGCCGGATCGTCGCGGGCCGCTCCCCCGTCGCGCCCGACGCGACGATCGAGTGCGGGACCCCGGAGTTCGAGAGGCTCGTCGACGCGCTCGTCGCGGAGGACCGCCAGGGGCTCCTCGCCGTGCGCGGCGAGATCCTGCTTCGCCTCGACGGCAGGAACGTCCTTGTTCGCAACGACTGGTGATGAAAGGAAACGCCATGCACATCCGCACCCTCCTCCTCGCCTCCTCCCTTCTCGCGCCGGCGATGGCCGCACCGGAGACGGCGCCTCAAAGGACCGTCGACCTCGCGATCTGCCTCGACACGAGCGGGTCGATGGAGGGCCTCATCCACGCCGCGCGCACGCGCATCTGGTCGATCGTGAACGAGCTCGCGCTCGCGAAGCCGTCGCCGCGCCTCCGCGTGGCGCTCCTCGCCTACGGAACGCCCGGCTACGGCCAGGAGAACGGCCACGTGACCGTGCTCACGGACTTCACCGAGGACCTCGACGCGGTCTCGGGGAAGCTCTTCGCGCTCACGACGGACGGCGGCGACGAGTACGTGGGCCGCGTGGTCCGGAAGGCGCTCACGCTCTCGTGGACGAAGGGCGACGGGCTGAAGCTCGCGGTCGTCGCGGGCAACGAGTCTGCGGACCAGGACAGCGAGGCGCCTTTCCGCGACCAGTGCAGGGCGGCGATCGGCGCAGGGATCATGGTCAACGCGATCTACTGCGGCGCCCCCGGAGCCCCCGACGCTGAAGGTTACAAGGAGGTGGCCCGCCTCTCCGACGGCCACTACGCGGCGATCGACCAGAACAACAACGTGGACCTCGCCTCGCCCTTCGACGCGGAGATCGCGGCACTCAACACGGCGCTGAACGCGACCTATCTGCCGCTCGCGAGCTGCGGCGCCGAGGGAACGGAGAAGCAGGTGGCGGCCGACGCCGACGCGGAGAAGGCGGGCGCGATCGCGCAGCGCGCGCAGGCGAAGTGCCAGTCGCAGTACTGGAACGCGTGGTGCGTGGTCGACCTGATCGACCGCGGCGACCGGAAGCTCGAGGACCTGAAGGACGAGGAGCTGCCGGAGGCGCTCAAGGGGAAGACGCGCGAGGAGCAGCGGAAGATCATCGACGAGAAGCGCGCGGAGCGGAAGAAGGTGCAGGAGGGGATCCTCGCCCTCTCGAAGAGGCGCGCGGACTGGGTCGCCGAGGAGCTGAAGAAGCAGGCGATCTCGGACGAGAACTCGTTCGACGCGGCGATGCGCCGCTCGATCCGCGAGCAGGCCGCCGCGAAGGGCTACGCGTTCGAGGAAACAAAGTAGCTGCAACGGGGCCCGGCCGATCTCGCGGCGGGGGAGACCGCCGAGGTTCTCGTCCCGATCGAGATCGAGCGGTAGCCTGTCGGCCCCCCGGCGTATCCTGTCCGGGCTTTCGATCCGCAAGGAGTGTCGCCATGGAGAAGGTCGCCGAAGCCCGCGGGAAGACGGTTTTCCACTTCGCGGTCCTCGTCTATCGCGAGGAGATCGCCGCCGGCCGCCCCGTCTGGTTCGCGCGGTCCGTGATGACGAGCGATCTCGCCTCCGGCGCCACGAGCGAGGAGGCGATCGAGAAGCTCCACGGGGTGCTCGAAACGGCGCTGTCGACGGGGGTCGCGCTCGGCATGAGCCCTCAGGATTGGCTTGCCGGACAGAAGCCGGATCAGGCGAGCTGGATCGAGGAGTGGATCAGGTACTCGGCTCCGCGCCGCGTCGCCGAGGTCTGGCCCACGGTCGATGGGTGCGAGATCGAGGCGAACATCGCGTGGAAGAGCGCGGCGTGAACGCTTGCGGATCTGGCGAGTCGACGCGATCCGCGCGTACCTGTCGTCGGTGCGGAGCGACTGGCGCCGGGACGACGAGTTCTCGAAGCCAGGAATCGACATCTGGCTGAAACGGACCCCCGATCGGTACATGATCGCCCGGCTCGCCTACTACCCGGCGGCGGGAGGCAGGCCGGCGCTCGCTCCCGAGCCCCACGTGATCACGTTCTGCCACCAGCTCGATATCGAGCCGCGGCTCCTCTTCGACGCGCTCGGCGCCGAGGGGCAGTACGCGGGGCCGCTCCCGTAGCGAAACGGGACCTGCCCCCCCCAGCCCCCCTTGATCCTGGCCGATAATCTGGCCTATGGACTATCCCCCTCCCCCCGACTTCGCCAAGCGAGCCCGGGTCCCCTCCTTCGACGAGTACCGACGCCTCTACGAGGAGTCGGTGAAGGACCCGGACAAGTTCTGGGCGAGGATCGCGGAGCGGATCACGTGGCGGAAGAAGTGGACGAAGGTCTCCGACTGGAACTTCACGGAGCCGAGGATCCGCTGGTTCGAGGGCGGCACCCTGAACGTCTCCGAGAACTGCCTCGACCGGCACGTGGCCAAGGGCCTCGGCGACCGCACCGCGATCATCTGGGAGGGCGACGACCCCGCGAGGAGCGAGAAGCTCACCTACAAGCAGCTCCTCGAGCTCACCTGCCGCTGGGCGAACGTGCTCAAGGACAGCGGCGTCAAGCGCGGCGACCGCGTCTGCCTCTACCTGCCGATGATCCCCGCGCTCCCCGCGGCCATGCTCGCCTGCGCGCGCATCGGCGCCGTGCACTCGGTCGTCTTCGCCGGCTTCTCCGCCGACTCGCTCAAGGGACGCATCAACGACTCGCAGTGCACGCTGCTCGTGACGGCGGATGAGGGGGTCCGAGGGGGCAAGGGGGTCCCGCTGAAGGAGATCTCCGACCGCGCGCTCGAGGGCGCGCCGTCGATCCGGCGCGTGCTCGTGGTGAAGCGCACGGGCGGCGCCGTGAAGATGAAGGAGGGGCGCGACCTATGGGCCGAGCCGCTCCTCGCGAAGGCGAAGGCCGAATGCCCCGCCGAGGAGATGGGCGCCGAGGACCCGCTCTTCATCCTCTACACGTCGGGCTCGACCGGGAAGCCGAAGGGCGTGCTCCACACGACCGGCGGATATCTCGTCTACGCGAGCTACACCCACGAGATCGTCTTCGACTGGCGGCCGGAGGACATCTACTGGTGCACCGCCGACATCGGCTGGGTCACGGGGCACAGCTACATCGTCTACGGCCCGCTCAGCAACGGCGCGACGAGCGTCATGTACGAGGGCGTCCCGAACCACCCCGACTGGGGCCGCTTCTGGGACGTCGTCGACAAGCACAAGGTCACGATCTTCTACACCGCGCCGACCGCGATCCGCGCGATCGCGCAGCACGGGAACGCGCCGGTGAAGAAGCGCTCGCGGAAGTCGCTCCGCCTCCTCGGCACCGTCGGCGAGCCGATCAACCCCGAGGCGTGGCGCTGGTACCACGCGGAGGTCGGCGACGGCCGCTGCCCGATCGTCGACACGTGGTGGCAGACGGAGACCGGCGGCATCCTCATGTCGCCGCTCCCGGGCGCGACGACGCTCAAGCCGGGCTCGGCCACGTTCCCGCTCCCGGGCTGCGTGCCCTGCCTCGTCGACGACCAGGGCAAGATCCTCGAGGGCAACGGCGTCTCGGGCAACCTCTGCATCGAGCGGCCGTGGCCGGGCATGATGCGCACCGTCTACGGCGACCACGAGCGGTTCCGGAAGACCTACTTCAGCCGGTTCCCCGGCAAGTACTTCACCGGCGACGGCTGCAAGCGCGACGAGGACGGCTACTACTGGATCACCGGCCGCGTGGACGACATCGTGATCGTCTCGGGTCACAACCTCGGCACCGCGGAGATCGAGAGCGCGCTCGTCGCGCACAAGGCGGTCGCGGAGGCGGCGGTCGTCGGCATCCCGCACGACATCAAGGGGAACGCGATCTACGCCTTCGTGATCCTCAAGGACGGCTTCGAGAAGTCGCCCGCGCTCGAGAAGGCGCTCGTGCAGCAGGTGAAGGACACGATCGGCCCGATCGCGGCTCCGGAGCGGGTGCAGATCACCCCCGGCCTGCCGAAGACGCGCAGCGGGAAGATCATGCGCAGGATCCTCCGGAAGGTCGCGGAGGGCCACACCGAGGATCTGGGCGACACGACGACGCTCGCCGACCCCTCGGTGGTGGATGCGCTCGTGAAGGGGCGGTAGTCTTCCGGCATGTCGAGCAAGAAGCTGAAGCTGAAGTTAGGGGGCGCGGGGGAGCTGAAGCTCCCGCCGGAGGCCATGGAGGCGCTCGAGCTCGAGCCCGGCCACGAGCTGAGCCTCGAGATCGACACGCGGCGCAAGCAGTTGAGGCTCGAGCGGTTCGTCGCCGACGCATGGGCCGAAGCGATGAAGGAGAAGCCGCAGAAGGGCCTCGAGGACCTGATGGACGAGCAGAAGCAGCGCGAGGAGGCCGCGAAGGAGCTCTTCGAGAAACGCGTCAGGGAGAAGGGCCCGAAGGACAAGCGCCGCCCCGAGGACAGCCCCGACTACTGGCGGTAGG
>JAKLKT010000062.1 GCA_023150495.1 Planctomycetota bacterium | reverse complement strand
GTGGGCGGCCGCCTCGTGCCCGCGCTCGCGGCCCGCGGCCATGCCGTCCGCTGCATCGCGCGCCGGCCCGAGTACGTCCGCCCGCGCGTCGGGCCCTCGGTCGAGGTCGTGCGAGGCGACGTGCTCGACCCCGCGTCGCTGGGCCCCGCGCTTGCCGGCATCGACGCCGCCTTCTACCTCGTGCACTCGATGGGCTCGAAGCGCGGCTTCGAGGAGAAGGAGCGCGCGGGCGCGCGCAACTTCGGGGAGGCCGCGCGCGCGGCGGGCGTCTCGAGGATCGTCTACCTCGGCGGCCTCGGCCATGGCGACGCCCTGTCGCCGCACCTCGCGAGCCGGCAGGAGACGGGCAGAATGCTCGCGGAGGCCCTTGTCCCGGTCGTCGAGCTCCGCGCCTCGGTCATCCTCGGCTCGGGCAGCCTCTCGTTCGAGCTCATCCGCGCGCTCGTCGAGAAGCTCCCGGTGATGGTCACGCCGTCGTGGGTGCGCCGGCGCGCGCAGCCGATCGGCATCGAGGACACCCTCGAGTACCTCGTCCGGGCGCTCGACGTCCGTGCGGAAGGGCACGTCGTCTACGAGATCGGCGGCGCGGAGGAGGCGACCTACCTCGACCTCATGCGCGAGTACGCGCGGCAGCGCGGGTTGAGGCGCCTCTTCCTCCCCGTGCCCCTCCTGACTCCCCGGCTCTCGAGCCTCTGGCTCGGGCTCGTGACGCCGCTCCAGGCCCGCGTCGGGAGGAAGCTCATCGACAGCATCCGCCACGACACGGTCGTCCGCGACCGCCGCGCGCTCAAGGACTTCGCGATCCGCCCGAAGGGGTTCCGCGATGCGATGGCGCGCGCGCTCGCGAACGAGGACGAGGAGGTCGCGGCGACGCGCTGGTCCGACGCGCTCTCGACGCTCGAGCCGCAGCACTGGGGAAGCGCCACGTTCGGGTCGAGGCTCGTCGACTCGCGCTCGGTCGTCGTCGACGTGCCGCCCGCCCGGGCCTTCGCCCCGATCCGGCGGATCGGCGGGCGGAACGGCTGGTACTACGGCGCCTGGATGTGGAAGCTGCGCGGGTTCCTCGACCGGCTCGCCGGCGGCGCCGGTCTCCGCCGGGGCCGCCGTCACCCCGAAGAGCTGCGGGACGGCGACGTGCTCGACTTCTGGCGCGTGGAGCGCGTCGAGGACGCCCGCCTGCTCCGGCTCGCCGCGGAGATGAGGCTCCCGGGGAGGGCGTGGCTCCAGTTCGAGGTGGAGGCCGTGCCCGGCGGGTCGCGGATCACGCAGACGGCCCTCTTCGACCCGAGGGGACTCTCGGGGCGGCTCTACTGGTGGCTCCTTCAGCCTGCCCACCGGCTCGTGTTCGGGGGGATGCTCCGCGAGATCGCCCGGCGGGCGGGGGCGTAGGAGCCCCACATGATGTCGACATAAATACATGGACACATGGCCAGCCTAGGGTATGCTCCGGCGATGGCCCGAAAGACGAAAGCTGCCGGGGCGGCTGCGGCGCCGCAGGTCGACGCCACCTACTCGATCGGGGATCTCGCCGAGGCCTGCGGGATCTCGGTCGACACGCTCCGCGTCTGGGAACGCCGCTCCGGCCGCCCCGAGCCCGTCCGCCTCCCGGCCGGCCACCGCCGCTACACCTCGTCCCACGTGCGCTGGCTGCGCCGCGTCGCCACCGCGCTCGCCGCCGGCCACCGGGCGGGCGCCGCCGTCGCGGCGAGCGAGGAGCAGCTCGAGCAGATGATCGCGAGCGCCGCGGCGGCACAGGTCCCCGCGGAGGGGCTCGACCCCTTCTTCGACGCCGTGAAGACCTACCGCGAGTCGGCGATCCTCGAGCGGCTGTGGGACGGGTGGCGGCGCCTCGGCCCGGACGGGCTCCTCGAGCACGTCCTCGACCCGCTCCTCGTGCGCGCGGGCCGGGCGTGGGCGGACGGCGATCTCGACGTGAGGCACGAGCACTTCCTCTCGGACGCGGTCGAGCACTTCCTGCGCGCCGCGCGGGCGAGCGTCGAGGTCAGGAAGGACGGGAGGCTGATCGTCCTCACCACGCTGCCGGGCGAGATGCACGGCCTCGGGATCCAGATGGCCGCGATCGTCGCCGCGAGGACCGGCTGGCGTCCGCGCGTCCTCGGCGTGAACACGCCCCTCGACGAGACCGTCCGGGCCGCGGGCGAGACGCGCGCGGACGCCGTCGGGATCAGCATCTCCCTCCACACGGGCGGCGTGGAGAGCGACCGGCTGCTCGCGGGGCTGCGGGAGAGGCTCGCGCCCGAGGTGCGGCTCATCGCGGGGGGCTCCGGGGCCCGTGGCGTCCGGCGCGGGCCGCGCGGAATCGCCTACGCGACGACGCTCGCCGATCTCCGTCGTATCCTTCGCGAGGCATGAATCTCGCCTCCCTCTCCGCGCGCATCGTCGCCTGCCGGCGCTGCCCGCGCCTCCTCGCGCACTGCGCGAAGGTCGCCCGCGAGAAGCGGCGCGCCTACCGCGACGAGGCCTACTGGGGGAAGCCGGTGCCGCCCTTCGGCGTCGCCCGGCCGCGGCTCCTCGTCGTGGGCCTCGCGCCGGGCGCGCACGGCGCGAACCGCACGGGCCGGATGTTCACCGGCGACGCGAGCGGCGACTGGCTCTACCGCGCGATGCACGCCGCGGGCTTCGCGAGCCGCGGGACGTCGGTGCGGAAGGGCGACGGCCTCCGCCTCCTCGACGCGCGGGTGACGGCCCCGGTCCACTGCGCGCCGCCGGACAACAAGCCGGCGCCCAAGGAGATCGCCGCCTGCCTGCCGTACCTCGCGGAGGAGATCGAGGGCTGCCGCCGCCTGAAGGCGGTCGTCGTCCTCGGCCGCATCGGGATGGACGCCTTCCTGAAGGCCTGGCTCCTCGCCGGGCGGCCCCCCTTCTCCCCGAAGCCCCCCTTCCTCCACGGAGGCGAGGCGTCCGCCGGCGGGGTGACGCTCCTCGTCTCCTACCACCCGAGCCGCCAGAACACGCAGACCGGGAAGCTCACCCGCGCGATGCTCGAGGGGGTGTTCCTGCGGGCGCGTAAGATCATCTCCGGATGACCGTGCCCATCACCGTCCGGCTGCTCGAGATCTTCCGCATCGGCCTCGGGCCGAGCTCGAGCCACACCGTGGGGCCGATGCGCGCGGCCGCGTTCTTCCGGGAGGCCTGCGTCGCGCGCGGGATCCTGCCGGAGCGCGTCGAGGTGGATCTCCTGGGCTCCCTCTCCGCGACGGGCCACGGGCACCTGACGGACCGCGCGGTCCTCGCCGGGCTCCACAGCTGGCACCCGGAGACCGTCGACCTCGACTCCTTCCACGGGATCCTCGACACGCTTGCGAAGGACCCGCGCGTCTCGTGGGGCAACGGCTTCACGACGGTGAAGCCCGACGCGGTCCGCTTCCTGCGCTACGCGGAGTACAGGCACGAGGAGCTCCCGCACCCGAACACGCTGCGGTTCCGCGCGATGCGGGGCAAGGACGTGCTCCTCGAGGAGACGTGGTGCTCCGTCGGCGGCGGCTTCGTGCAGCGCCCCGGCGATCCGGTCCCGCCTCCCCCCGGAGCCCCCCTCCATCCCTTCCACGACGGGAGGACGCTCGTCGCGCGCGCCACGGAGCTCAAGGGCACGCTCGGCGACGTCATCCTCGCGAACGAGCAGAACTGGGAGACGCGGACCGGCGAGATCGCCGAAGGCATCGACCGCGTCTGGGCGGCGTTCCAGGCGTGCATCTCGCGCGGGCTCGAGCGGAAGGGCGATCTCCCCGGCGGGCTCGGCGTGAAGCGGCGCGCGGCGGAGCTGCTCGCGCGCGTCGAGTCGGGGAAGGTCGAGCGCGTGTACAGCCACATCGCTCGCGCGCAGGCGTACGCGTTCGCGATCAACGAGGAGAACGCGGCGGGCGGCCGCGTGGTGACCGCGCCGACGAACGGCGCGGCGGGGATCGTGCCCGCGGTGCTCGTCGAGTTCGCGGAGCGCACGATGCTCCATCCGGACGTGATCCGCAACGCGCTCGCGACGGCGGGCGCGATCGGGATGATCGTGAAGACGCACGCGTCGATCTCGGGCGCGGAGGTCGGCTGCCAGGGCGAGGTGGGGACCGCGACGGCGATGGCCGCGGCGGCGCTCTGCCAGCTGATGGGCGGCGACGTGAAGCAGGTGGAGGTCGCGGCGGAGATCGCGATGGAGCACAACCTCGGGCTCACGTGCGACCCGATCAAGGGGCTCGTGCAGGCGCCGTGCATCGAGCGGAACGCGATGGGGGTGGCGAAGGCGTGGAGCGCCGCGCAGCTGTCGCTCCACTCGGTCCTCTCCAACGTCGTGTCGCTCGACCGCGTGATCGCGGTGATGAAGCGCACGGGCGAGGACATGCGCCGCGAGTACAAGGAGACGAGCGAGGGCGGCCTCGCCGTGAGCCTGCCGGAGTGCTGAGATGGGGGGGCGCGGGGGACCATGGCGCTGTCGCGGCGCGCCCGGCTCGTTCGCTTCGCCGGGATCGCCTGCATCGCCGCGGCCCTCTTCCCCAGCTACCACGGCGCGCTTCCCCTCGCTGCCGGGAACACGGTGAAGGGCCTGCCGTCGGCGGACATTCGCCTCGGCCTGCCTTTCTCGCCGCTCTACCGGACCTACCGGAGCGTCGATCCGCCCCCGCCGACGCCGGAGGATGGCAGTCAGAACGGGACGTCGTGGTTCTTCTCGACGGTGTACGGCTGGAGGATGGAGCCCTTCAGTTGGTCCGCGGCGCTGGGCATCGCGGGCGCGGCGCTGCTCTTCGTGGCGCTCCGCCGCCGGCGGGAGCCCGGATGAGCCGCGCGACCTCCGCTCGCGGGACGGCCGGCGGCGCGGAGGCGTTCGTCCGTCGCCTGCCGCCCCGAAACCGCCGCCTTGTCGCGGCCCTTCGGGCGGTCGTTCGCCGCGCGGCCCCGGGCGCCTTTGAGTCGGTCCTCTGGGGCGGCCTCTCCTACCACCGTCCGGAGGTCGGCGGGCGGGTCAAGGGGGCGGTCTGCCAGATCGTGGTGAAGGGCGGCGTCGTGCGGCTGGACTTCATCCACGGCATCCGCCTGAAGGACCCCTCGCGCCTGCTTCTCGGCCGGCTCGTGTCCAAGCGGTTCGTCCGCATCGCTACGGTGGCGGACGCGCGGCGAAGGGAGGTCGCGGCGCTGATCCGCGAGGCGGCGTCCCTCCGGTGGGGGGACTAGCCATGGCGCGCCTGCCGCGCAAGCGGGCCTTGCTCCCAAGCGCCTTCTCGTCCAATCCGATGCGCCCGGTGGAGAATGCGAGGCGGAGGAGGCATCATGCCCCATCGCGAGCGACATCGCACCGAGCGCATCGGTTGGTTGCGTGCGGCGGTGCTGGGCGCGAACGACGGCATCGTATCGACCGCGAGCCTCGTGGTCGGCGTCGCCGCGGCCGATGCGACGCGCCACGACGTCCTGGTCGCCGGCGTCGCGGGGCTTGTCGCCGGAGCGATGTCGATGGCGGCCGGCGAGTACGTCTCGGTCAGTTCGCAGGCCGACACGGAGCGCGCCGACCTCGAGCGCGAGCGCGCGGAGCTCGCGACCGACCCGACCTCGGAGCTCGCGGAGCTGGCGGGGATCTACGAGAAACGCGGCCTCGACCCTTCGCTCGCGGCCCAGGTTGCGAGGCAGCTCACCACGCATGACGCGCTCGCGGCCCATGCCCGCGACGAGCTCGGCCATTCGGACGCGCTCAGCGCACGGCCGGTGCAGGCCGGACTCGCGTCGGCAGGCACGTTTGCGGCGGGAGCGGCCATGCCGCTGCTCATCACCGTCGTCGCTCCCGGCGCGTACCTGATCCCGGCGGTCGCCGGGGCGTCGCTCGGCTTCCTCGCCCTGCTGGGCGGTCTCGCCGCGTACGTCGGCGGCGCCGGCGCGACGCGAGGCGCCCTGCGCGTCACGTTCTGGGGGGCGCTCGCGATGGCGTTGACCGCGGGCGTCGGAGCCCTGTTCGGCACGGTCGCGTGACCGACGCCGTCCGCGCGGGAGGTCCCTCGCCGCGCGCTCTGCGCCTCCGCGGCTCCTCCGGCCCTAGAACACCCCGACCATCTTCCGGATCTTCGGCACGAGGTCGTCGCTCATCCTGTCGAGGTCGTACTTCGCCTTCCAGCCCCAGTCCGTGCGCGCGCACGAGTCGTCGAGGCGCCGCGGCCACGAGTCGAGGATCGCCTGCCGCGCCGGATCGACCTTGTACGTGATCTCGACGCCCTGGACGCGCTTCTTCACCGCCGCCGCGAACTCCGCCGCGGTCGGGCTGATCGCCGCGATGTTGTAGATGCAGCGCCTGAGCTTCGACGCGGGCGCGTCGGAGAGCTCGACGAGCGCGCGGAGCGCATCCGGCATGTACATCATCGGGACGGTGGACTCGGGCTTCACGTAGCACTCGTACTTCCCGTGGCGGATGCCGTCCACGTACATGTGGAGCGCGTAGTCCGTCGTCCCGCCGCCCGGCACGCCCGCGTTGATGAGCCCCGGGAACCGCACGCCGCGGAAGTCGAGGCCCCACTTCCGCTTGTAGTACGCGCCGAAGAGCTCGCCCGCGACCTTCGTCACGCCGTAGATCGTGGACGGCTGGAGCGGCACGTCGTCGGGCACCGGGTCGGGAAGCCCCGGCCCGAAGACCGCGATCGTGCTCGCGAACATCACCTGCCGCGTCCCGAAGAGGCGCGCCGCCTCGAGCGCGTGGCGCGTGCCTGCCATATTTACGGCATACGCGCGGTGGGGCACCTTCTCGCCCGTCGCGCTGAGGAGCGCGGCGAAGTGGTACATCACCTCGGGCGCCGCGTCCTTCACGGCGTCATAGAGCTCGCTCGGGTTGTCCACGCTCCCGCGGTACCAGCGGACGTCCGCCGGCAGCCCCTCCGGCGGCCCGGCGAGGTCGAACACCGAGAGCTTCGCGCCGCGACCGTGGAGGTGGTGGAGGAGGTCCGTGCCGACCTGGCCGGCTCCCCCGGTGATGAGGATCTTCATGGTTGGGCCCGCAATCATCCTCAGCGCCCGGCCACGGGGCAAGGCTTCTGGTTCTTCATCGGGGGGGGCTCCGGGGGCTAGGATTCCCGCCCATGCTTGCGCGGCTCGTCCCGGCCCCGATGGTGCGCTGGTTCGCCCGCCCCTACGTCGCGGGCGACTCCCTCGACAAGGCCCTCGACGTCGCGTCGGGGCTCTGGCGCGACCGGGGCATCCTCTCGACGCTCGACATCCTCGGCGAGGAGGTGAAGGAGAAGGCGCGCGTCGACAAGAACGTCGGGCTCTACGCGGCCGCGATCGACGCGCTCAGCCGCGACGCCCGTTTCTCCGAGGCCGCCGCGCGGCCCTCGGTGTCGCTCAAGCCCTCCGCGTTCACCGCCGGCGGGCAGGAGGAGGCGCGCGCGCCCATCGCGCAGCTCGCCGCGCACGCCCGCGACCGGGGCGTCGCCCTCACGGTCGACATGGAGGACCGGCGCTGGACCGACTTCACGATCGACCTCGCCGTCGGGCTCTTCGAGAAGGGCCACGACGTCGGCACCGTGCTCCAGACGCGCCTCAACCGGACGGAGAAGGACCTCGCGCGGATCCCGCCCGGGATGCGGCTGCGCCTCGTGATCGGGATCTATCCCGAGCCCCTCGACGTCGCGACGACGGACAAGTGGGCGATGAAGGAGCGGATGGTCTCCTTCGCGCGCCGCCTCCTCGAGCGGAAGGTCTTCGTCGAGTTCGCGACGCACGACGAGGCGACGGTCACGCGGTTCGTGCGCGAGGTCGCGCCCGCGGATCCCGACCGGTGCGAGGTGCAGATGCTCCTCGGCGTGCCGCGCACCGACCTCCTCGGCCGCGTGCGGAAGGGCGCGCTCGGCCCGGCGCTGCCCGTGCGCCTCTACGTGCCCTTCGCCGACGGATGGGACGACGCGACCGCCTACCTGCGGCGGCGGATGGCCGAGAGCCCGAGCATGGCCTGGCTGGTCCTCAGGAACCTCTTCGGCCGCTAGGCTCTGTTTTGAAACCCGCCGTCAGGACCAAGGCCGAGCGAGAGGCCGATCCCGAAGGGACGCCGCTGCATGCGGCCGCAACGCGGCCGCATGGCGGCGCGGGCGAGGCGCGACGCCGACCTGGGTTGACGGAGAAACCCAGCGAGGCGGCGCGCCGAAGCCGGGCGGCCTCGCAGCCGGCCGACTCCAGGAGGGTTTCCGAACAGAGCCCTAGCGTGCCCGCGCCTTCGCGCCCCCGCGTCCCGCGAGGAACCCGAGAACGAGGAGCGCGACCGCGGCGGCTGCGATCGCCGCGTACGGGATCCGCGAGGGCGGCTCGATCCTGATCGCGACCCGCGCCGGCGGGTCCTCCGCGTTGCCGAAGCGGTCGATCGCCTGCACCTCGAGCACGTGGCTGCCGGCGGGCGGCGCGAGCGCGAAGGACGTCGCGCCGGTGACGGCCGACCACGGGCCGCCGTCGAGCCGGTGGCGGTAGCGCAGGTCGGATGAGGGCGTGTCGAACCACGCATCCGCGCCGGTCCACGAGACCTCGACCGTCCTCCCGTCCGACGCCTCGTAGGCACCCGCATCGAAGCTGGTGCGCGGCGGCGTCTCGTCGCGCGGGTCGAGGTGCACGAGGCCGGCGCCGAGCGTCCCCATCCAGAGCGTCCCGTCCTCGAGCGGGAGGAGCGGCCAGATCGTCTCCTCCCCGAGCCCCTCCTCGTTCCGGAAGCAGGACCAGCGCAGTCCGTCGTAGCGGCTGAGCCCCGCCCCGGTGGCGAACCAGAACACGCCGGGCCTTCCCTCCGCGATCGACCAGACGTTGCCGTCGCAGAGGCCGTCGTCGACATCGAAGTGCTCGACCCCGTCCGCCGTGAGCCGCGAGGCGCCCGGCGAGAGCTGATAGCCGATCCAGAGCGCGCCGTCGCGCGCGGCGCAGAGGCACCAGACCTTCTCGCCGAGGAGCGAGTGGACCTCGCGCGCGGGCCCGGGCGGCGAGGCGGGCTCCGCCGACCGGAGGGCCGGCAGGTAGTGGGTCACGAGCCCCGGCCCGTCGTAGGCCGCGAGCCCCTTGAGCGTGGCGAACCAGAGCGTGCCGCGCCGGTCGCGCGCGACGACGTCGTACACCCGCCCCGACGGGAGGTCGACGTTTCTCGGCGCCGGGCGGAACTGCCCGTCCGCGAAGGTCCACGCGCCGCGCTCGGCGGCTGCCGGCGCGCCCGGCTCGTGCAGCACCGCGAACCAGAGGGCGCCCGACGGATCGACCGTGATCCGGTGGACGTGGCCTTCGATCCCGTCGAGATGGCGCCAGCCCTCCGCGTCGAGGCGGTAGAGCCCGGGGAACGACGAGCCGCTGCCGATCCACACGCGGCCCTGCCGGTCCACCGCGCACGCGGTCACGACGCCGAGCGGGCGGCCGAGGATGCTGTCCCAGGCCTCGGTCGTGCCGTCCGGGCGCACGGCCGCGAGCCCCTCGTTCGTCCCGCACCAGACGGTCCCGTCGGCGCCGAGCGCGAGCGCATGCACGCGCGGGCCGCGCGGCAGCCGGACGGAGCGGAAGCAGGGCTCGTTCCGCCGTCGCAGGATCCCGCGCCCGCGCGTCGGCGTCCACGTCTCGCCGCCGTGCTCGATCGACGCGCGGGGCTCCGGCCCCTCGCCCTCCTCGCGCCAAGGCCCCCCGGGGGCGCGCACGTACCCCTTGCCGCCGATGCGGAGGCGTATGGTGCCGTCGGGCGCGGCGTCCATCGCGTCGGCCTGCGCCCTCGCCGGGTCGACGGGGAGATCGATGCGCTCCTCGACGCTGTCGCCGACCCGCAGGATCCCGGTCGCGTAGAGCGCGAAGACCTTCCCGCCGGGCGCGGGTGCGAGCAGCCGCGCGACCCCCGGCGGCGGCGCGCGCCGGATCGCGTAGGCCTCGATCCGGACGAGGCCGGCGGCGGTCGCCGCCCACACCCGCGGGCCCGAGGAGGCGAGGTCGAGGACATCGTCGCTCGGGAGCCCCTCGCCGCGGTCGAGGGGCCGGTCCTCGCCGGCCAGAGCCGTCGCCGCGAGGAGGAGGAGGTGGAGGGGCCGGGGGAACCGGATGGGAGCCCGATTCTAGGGCTCCGGGAAAGGAAGGGGGTGCCGGAGGTTCCGGGCTTACTTGTCGGGCCCGGACTGCCGATGGAAGATGGCGTAATCCTCCATGTGCGGGATCGTTGCCGTCCTCTCGAGGCCTGACACGAGGCCGCTTCCCGACCTCAAGGCGGGCGCCGCGCGGCTCGGCGAGGCCGCCGAGCGGATCCGCGCGTGGGGCACGGACGGCGGTCCGGCGGACGCCGCGCTCGCCGAGGCGGTCGCCGCC
>JAKLKT010000061.1 GCA_023150495.1 Planctomycetota bacterium | reverse complement strand
CCTCGGCGAAGCGCGCGGCGTCCCCGCGCACGCGCACCTCGTACGAGCCCGCCTCCCCGCTCGTGAGCTCCGTGATCGGCCCCTGCCGGACGATCCTCCCCTGCCGCAGCATGACGACGCTCTTGCAGACGTGCTCGACGTCGGGGAGGAGGTGCGAGGAGAGCAGGAGGTGCTTGCCGTGCTCGGTCGCGAGCTCGCGCAGGAGCGTGAGCATCTCCTCGCGCCCATTCGGGTCGAGGCCGTTCGTCGGCTCGTCGAGCATGAGCAGCTCGGGGTCGTGCACGAGCGCGGCGGCGAGCTTCAGCCGCTGCTGCATGCCGGTCGAGTACTCGGACGCCTCGCGGTAGCGCTCCTCGCCGAGGCCGACGAAGTACATCACCTCGTGGGCGCGCTTGAACGCGTCGCGGCGCGGCATGCCCGCGAGCCGGCCGAGGTAGGCGACCGCCTCGACGCCGGCGAGGCCGGGGATCGTGCACTCGCTCTCGGGCATGTAGCCGAGGCGCGCACGGACGGCGCGCGGCTCCCGGAACGGGTCCTTCCCCATCACGCGCGCCTCGCCCTCGGCCGGCAGCAGACCGAGGAGGATGCGGAGGAGCGTCGTCTTGCCCGCGCCGTTCGGTCCCAGGAGCCCCGTCGCGCCGTCGCCGATCTCGCAGTCGACGCCGTCGAGCGCGACGGTCGCGCCGAACTGCTTCCTGAGGTTCCGGATCGTGAGCACGGGCGCGGCAGAGTGTAACCTCCGTGGATGCGCGCGTGGGTCCTCGACCGCCCGAGGGAGGCGCTGCGGCTCCGCGAGGTGCCCGAACCGGCGCCCGGGCCCGGCGAGATCGTCGTCGAGGTGACGCACTGCGGGCTCTGCCGGACCGACATCCACATCTGCGAGGGCGAGATCGATCTGCCGAGGCTCCCGGTGGTGCCCGGCCACCAGGCGGTCGGAAGGGTGGGGGCGCGGGGGAGGGGGGTGCGGAGGTTCCGCGAGGGGGACCGCGTGGGCGTCGCGTGGCTCCACGCGGCGTGCGGGGAGTGCGCCGACTGCGCCCGGAAGGACGAGAACCTCTGCCGGCGCGCGCGGTTCACCGGGTACCACGTGAATGGCGGCTTCGCGGAGAAGGTGGTCGTGCCCGCGGCGTTCGCGTACCCGCTGCCCTCGTCGCTCGACGACGCGCATGTCGCGCCGCTCCTGTGCGCCGGGATCATCGGCTACCGGGCGCTCAGGCAGGCGGACGTGACGGAGGGCGAGACGGTCGGCCTCTACGGATTCGGCTCGTCGGCGCACATCGCCCTGCAGGTGGCGCGGGCGCGGAAGAACCGCGTGTTCGTCGTGACGCGCGGCGAGAGGCACAGGGAGCTCGCGCGCCGGATGGGCGCGGACTGGGTGGGCGACTCGGGCGAGAAGCCGCCGGAGCCCTTGGACCGCGCGGTGATCTTCGCGCCGGCGGGCGAGCTCGTCCCGCAGGCGCTCGAGGCGGTGCGCTGGGGCGGGACGGTCGCCAGCGCGGCGATCCACATGAGCGCGATCCCCGCGATGGACTACGGGAAGCACCTGTTCGGCGAGCGGACGCTGCGCTCGACGACGGCGAGCACGCGCAAGGACGGCGAGGAGCTGCTCGAGCTTGCGGCGAAGCACGGCATCACGACCGAGGTGACGCTCTTCGACGACCCGAACGAGGGCCTGCGCGCCATCAAGGGCGACAGGATCCAGGGCTCGGCCGTGCTGCGCGTGCGATAGAGGCTCCGGAGCCGCCGACCACGCCGGTCACTACCGCGCGTCCTCCGTCCTTCCTGCGCGCCATGGTTCGCGCCACCGTGCCAATCGCGCCACGCACGATCGCGCCATCATTCGCGCCGCGCCTTGACGCGACGGCGAGTGACACCGGCTCCCGACCACATAGGCACGAAGTACAATCCGTCCTGCTCATGCCGACCGGGATCCGGACCGCCGAGGAGCTCCTGCGGAACCCGCACATCGGCCATTGCGAGCTCATCCGAGGGGAGCTCCACATGATGGTGCCCCCGGGAGCCGAGCACGGCTGGATCGCGGCGAGGATTCTCGTGGCCATCGCGAACCACGCCGACTCGCAGGGTCTCGGCAAGGTGTACTCGGAGACCGGCTTCGTCCTGGCCCGCGATCCCGACACGGTCCTGGCGCCGGATGTCGCGTTCGTCCGGTCGGAGCGGGCGCGGACAAGCCGCGCCTACTTTGAAGGCGCCCCGGATCTCGCTGTCGAGGTGCTGTCTCCTGACGACCGGCCGGGCTACGTACGGGACAAGGTCGCGGAATGGCTCGAGGCGGGCACGCGAGCTGTCTGGGTCGTCGATCCGCGCGACCGGACCGTGGTCGTCCACGAGCCGCGCCGCAAGCCGGTGACACGCGCGGAGGACGACACGCTCGGCGGCGGGGACGTGCTGCCCGGCTTCGAGATGCCCGTGCGCGCGATCTTCGCGTAGCAGCGCCCCGACGAAGCCGGCATACTGGCGAGGTGGGACGGAGCACCGACCGGGAGGCATGGCGCGAGGCGCTTCGCGGCCTACGCACCCACACCCGGGGAGGGCACCGGGCGGTCCACAAGCCGCTCATGCTCCTGCTCCTCCTCGCGCGTGCGGGGAGGGGCGCCCCGGCCGATCTCCGATACGTCGATCTCCACGAGGAGCTGTCGCGGCTCCTCCGCGAGTTCGGCCCGCCGCGCGGCCGGCTGCAGACCGAGCTCCCCTTCTGGCACCTCCAGTCCGAGGGGGTATGGGTCGTACGCGACGCGGACCGGATCCCGCTCCGGACGAGCGGGAGCAACCCCCCGCGCAGCGCGCTCGTGACGCGCGACGCGACCGGCTACGTGCCGCCCCGCTACTGGGCGGCGATCGAGAGGGACGCGGAGCTTCGCGCGGAGCTCCTGCAGCGGATCCTCTCGGAGTTCTGGCCTCCGACGCTCCACGAGGCGATCCGGCAGGCCCTCGATCTCTCGCTCCCCGAGCTGCGGGCCCGCGAGACGGTCACGCGCGCGAGGCGCGACAACTCGTTCCGCGACCTCGTGCTCGAGACATGCGGCGCGCGGTGCGCCGTGTGCAGCTACGACGGCCGGCTCGCCGGCGATCCGCTCGCGCTCGATGCCGCCCACGTGATGTGGCACTGCGAGGGCGGACCCGACGCCCCGGACAACGGCCTCGCGCTCTGCTCCTTCCACCATACGGCCCTCGATCGGGGGGCCATCGGGATCAGCGAGTCCCAGCGCGTCCGGGTGTCACCGCACGTCTCCGGGGAGCAGACGGACGAATGGCTCCGCCGCTTCGACGGCCGGCCGCTCGGCCGGTCCCCCGGAGCCCCCCCGCTTCACCCCCGTTTCGTGCGCTGGCACGCGCGCGAGGTCTACCGCGGCTGACGCCGCGCGCCCACCCAGTCGACGCCGAGGTTCGCCGCGCTGCGCACGCGGTCCGCGAGCTGCGCCGCGTGGTGCTGGATGTGGCGGAGGTTCACGATCTGGTGCTCGAGCTTCGGGATCGGGTAGGACGGGAACCCGCTCTGCGGCGACGCGAGGTCCATCGCGTCCACCGCCGCGTCGATCTGGCCGTCGCAGAAGCTCCAGTACTCGAGCGCCTGCGCCTTCGTGTAGGGCTCGGGAAGCAGCGGCAGCCTGCTCGACGGATCCGCCGGGCCGGGGATGCAGTCGGGATACTGCGCGTCCGCGCGGTGGTGCTTCCACGGCCGGAACGACGCCTTGCCCTGCCCGCTGTAGGCGTGCGCGAAGAAGAGCACGTGGTACGCGATCTGCCAGCACTCGTTCGTGTGGCCGCTCCCCTGCCAGAGGCTCTCCGGGCACTTCTCGATCGCGTCCCTGAGCATCGCCAGGGCGGAGTGGTACTGGCTCTTGAGCATCGACCGAACGGCGCGCTCGTCCATGCTTCTCCTCCGGAGGATGCACGGGGGGTCCGGGGGCGCGGCCCCCCGGCCCCCCAACCATACAACGACGACTGCTTCCCGATGTAGGCGAGCGCGGAGCCCGCCTTGAACCACTCGATCTGCTCCTGCGTCAGCGTGTGCGTGCAGGCGATCTTCTCCTGCTTGCCGTCCGCGTGCTTGAGATTCACGGTCACGTCGCGCCCCGGCGCGAGATCCCTGAGGCCGGTCACGGAGACGACGTCGTCCTCGCGGACCTTGTCGTAGTCGGCGGCGTTCCTGAGCGTCAGCGGGAGCACGCCCTGCTTCTTGAGGTTCGTCTCGTGGATGCGCGCGAAGCCCTTCACGATCACCGCCGCGCAGCCGAGGTGGCGCGGCGACATCGCCGCGTGCTCGCGGCTCGAGCCCTCGCCGTAGTTCTCGTCGCCGAGGACGACCCAGCGGCGGCCCTCCTTCTTGTAGTGGCGCGCGATCTCGTGGAAGGGCTTCCCCTTGCTGCCGTCGAGGCGGTCCGTGCCCTTTCCCTCCTCGCCGGTGAAGGCGTTCGCGGCTCCGATGAACATGTTGTTGCTGATGTTGTCGAGGTGCCCGCGGAACTCGAGCCACGGGCCCGCCGGCGAGATGTGGTCGGTCGTGCACTTCCCCTTCGCCTTCAGGAGGACGAGGAGGTCCGTCATGTCCTTCCCGTCCCACGGGGCGAACGGCTGGAGGAGCTGGATCCGCTTGCTCTTCGGGTCGACGCGGATCTCCACCTTGGCACCGTCCTTCGCCGGCTCGACGTAGCCGTGCGGGTCGGTCTCGAGCCCCTTCTTCGGCAGCGCGTCGCCCTCGGGCGGCTGGAACCGGAACTCCTTCCCGTCGGGCGTCTTCAGCGCGTCGCGCCGCGGGTCGAACGAGAGCTTCCCGCCGAACGCGAGCGCGGTCACGATCTCCGGGCTGCCGATGAACGCCATCGTCTCCGCGCTGCCGTCGTTCCGGCGCGCGAAGTTCCGGTTGTAGCTCGTGAGGATCGAGTTCTTCGTGCCGGGCTTGATGTCGCTCCGCTTCCACTGGCCGATGCACGGCCCGCAGGCGTTCGCGAGCACGGTCGCGCCCGCCTCCTCGAGCACCTTCATCTGCCCGTCGCGCTGGATCGTCTTGAAGACCCGCTCGCTGCCGGGCGTCACGAGGAGCGTCGTCTTCACCTTGAGCCCGGCCTTCACCGCCTGCCGCGCGACGTGCGCGGCGCGGCCCATGTCCTCGTAGGAGGAGTTCGTGCACGAGCCGATGAGCGCGACCGTGAAGGCGTCGGGATAGCCCTGCTCCTTCACGTCGGCAGCCATGCGGGAGAGGGGGTGCGCGAGATCCGGCGTGTGCGGCCCCACGAGATGCGGCTCGAGCTTGCCGAGATCGATCTCGATCACGCGGTCGAAGAACTTCTTCGGCTCCTTCTCGACCTCGGGATCGCAGCGGAGCCCCTTGCCGAATTCGCGGACGAGCTTCGCAAGCTCGCCGCGACCCGTCGACTCGAGGTAGCGCGCCATCCCCTCGTCATAGGGGAAGAGCGACGTCGTCGCGCCGATCTCCGCGCCCATGTTCGTGATCGTGCCCTTGCCGGTCGCCGAGAGCGCCTCCGTCCCGGGACCGAAGTACTCGACGATCGCGCCCGTCCCGCCCTTCACGGTGAGGATCTCCGCGACCTTCAGGATCACGTCCTTCGCGGAGGTCCAGCCGGAGGGCTTGCCCGTGAGGTGCACGCCGATGAGCTTCGGGAACTGCACCCCCCAGGGCGCCCCCCCCATCGCCTCGGCCGCATCCGCGCCGCCCACGCCGATCGCGATCATGCCGAGCCCGCCCGCGTTCGGCGTGTGACTGTCGGTCCCGATCATCATGCCGCCGGGGAACGCGTAGTTCTCGAGCACGACCTGGTGGATGATCCCGGCACCCGGCTTCCAGAAGCCGATGCCGTACTTGCTCGCGCAGTCCGCGAGGAAGCGGTAGACCTCGCCATGCTCGGTCTCGGCGCGCTCGAGGTCCTTCGCCGCGCCGGTCTCCGCACGGATCAGGTGGTCGCAGTGGATCGTCGAGGGGGCCGCTACGCGCGCGCGGCCCGTCTGCATGAACTGGAGCAGCGCCATCTGGGCCGTCGCGTCCTGCATCGCCACGCGGTCGACGCGGAAGAGCGTCCAGCTCTTCCCGCGCTCGAGCGGCTGCGCGGGATCGGAGAGATGGAGGAAGAGGATCTTCTCGGCGTAGGTCAGCGGCCGGCCGAGGCGCTTCCGGAAGCGCTCGTTCGTCGGCGCGAGCCGCTCGTACAGCTTCTTGATGTCTGCAACGGGGATTTCGACCATGACAGCCGTATCGTAGCGCCGGGGGCTTCATAATCGGAATCGATTCTTCTCATGGCTTGCATGATAAACTCGCATGAAATGACCCTCCCGTCCGCTGGATTCGGGGGGGGTCCGGGGGACCCATGAGCCTCGACCGCCTGGAGACGCTTTCCGAGGTCGCCGCGCGCGGCTCCATCACGGAGGCCGCGAAGGCGCTCGGCCTCACCCAGCCCGCCGCGACGCGCCGCCTGCAGCTCCTCGAGGAGGAGATCGGGGCGCCGCTGCTCGCCCGCGGCCGCAAGGGCGTGCGATTGACCGAGACGGGCAAGCTCGTCCTCGCGGAGGGCGAGGCGCTGATCGAGCGGTACCACCGGCTCCTCTCGGACGTGAGGAAGCTCCAGCGCCTCGAGGCGGGCACCGTGCGCGTGGGCGGCGGCGCCACGGCGGTCACCGCGCTCCTGCCCGGCGCGATCCGGAGGTTCCGGGTGGAGCACAAGGACATCGTCTTCGAGGTCCGGGAGGCCGGGAGCCGCGAGATCGCGGCCGCGGTCGCGCGCGAGGAGCTCGAGCTCGGCATCGTCACGCTGCCGGTCCGCTCCGACGGGCTCGACCTCCGCCCCCTGCTGCGCGACCGGATCGTCCTCGTCGCGCCGCGCGATCACCTGTTCGCGGGCAAGCGGGTCGCGCCGGGGGCGCTCAACGGATCCCCGCTCATCGGATTCGAGGCGGGGAGCGCGATCCGGCGCCTCATCGACGACGCCCTGCTCCGGCGCGGCATCGCGATGCAGATCGTCATGGAGCTGCGCTCGATCCAGTCGATCCTGCGGATGGTCGAGCTGGGCCTCGGCCTCGCGTTCGTGAGCAGCCTCGGCCTCGGCACGGAGGCGGTCCGGATCGACGTCCCCGGCCTCAGGATCGAGCGGACGCTCGCGGTCGCGACCAGGCGCGGCCGCCCGCTCTCCGCTGCGGCCGCGGCGTTCCTGAAAGAGCTTCGCGCGTGATGCGAACCCGGCCGGCGCGCGGCGAGCGGCCGGTCGCCGGATGCCGTAGCATGTGCGCCGCCGCTCGCGAATGGGCGGCAGTGCCATGTCGGGTGGAGCGAAGTCCGTCGAGGCTGAAACGGCGCGGGATCTCGCGCGCGAGGCGATCGCGCTCGCGATCCGCCTTCAGGGACGCGTCAAGGTGCGCGACAAGGGCGGCGGCCACGGCCCCGTCACCGAGGCGGACCTGGCCGTCGAGAAGCTCCTCCTCGAGGGGCTCTCCTCCGCGTTCCCCGGGGATCCCGTGCTGTCGGAGGAGACGCGCAACCGGATCCACCTGCCGGCCCCCCGCGCGTGGTGCGTCGACCCGATCGACGGCACGCGCGAATACGTCGACGGGCGCGAGGAGTACGCCGTCCATGTCGGCCTCCTCGAGGGAGGCGTCCCCGTCGCGGGGGCGGTCGCGCTGCCCGGCCGCCTGATCTGGGGGGGGCGCGGGGGGACCTTCGTCGAGGAGGCGGGCGGCGCGCGCCGCGTCGCGCTCGAGCCGCTCCCGGACGTCGCGCGGGCGACGGTCGTCCACACGCGGCGCCACATGACGCCCGCGCTCCGGGACATGCTCGACCGTCTCGGCGCGGCGCGGCTCGTGCCGTTGGGCGGGATCGGCTACAAGGTGTCGCGGATCCTGCTCGGCGAGGCGCACGCGATGCTCCACGACAGGGGCACCACCTGGTGGGACAGCGTCGCTCCCGCCGCGCTGCTGCTCGGAGCGGGCGGGACCGTGACGGACGCGCGCGGCAGGCCGCTCGACTACGCGGCGGACACGCGGCACAGCGAGGGACTCCTCTTCGCCGTGCCCGGGCTCCTCGCCCCCATCCTCGAACGCCTCTCGCGTGCGTGAACGGAGGCGGCCCCCGCCTGGCGCGGGGGCCGTGATGCGCAGACCCGTTGGCCTCGAGGACCTACTTCCGCAGCTTCGCGCGACGGCGGCGCCAGGCGCCGGCCGCGGCGAGCGCGCCCGAGAGGAGGACGATCGTCCCCGGCTCCGGGTTGGGCGTGTAGGTGAAGGAGCCCGCGTGGTAGCGGCTGGACGGACCCGTGTCGAGCGTGCTCGGGAACGCGAGCCCGGTGCCGTACCGGCCGACGCCGACGCTGGAGACGAACTCGTGGCCGTCAAGCTCCCCGTGGAAGATCGGCGTGGGCTCGCCGAGCGACGGGGGCGTCGGGCCGCTGTTGCCGTTCGAGTCGAGGTTGCCCGACGGATAGTAGACGACCACGGTGAACAGGGTCCCGTCCGCGAGCGTGATCGGGGTGATGTCGAAGTAGCGGTAGCCGTCGACCAGGACGCCCGTGCCGGGGAGCGTGCTGATCTGGGCGAGCGGGGTCCCGGGGTTCGAGAGGTCGTACAGCGAGATCGTGTGCGGGGACAGGAGGCCGTTCCCGTTGTCGTCCCAGACGCCGAGCTGGGAGATCTGGAGCCCGAACTCGTGCGTGACCTCGAAGTCGAGGCCCAGCGAGAAGTTCTTGAGCGTCTGACGGCCCTTGCCGTTGCCCGTGGTTCCGGTCGTGATCGTGGACGAGAACGCCTCGATCGGTTCCGCCGCCGCCGATGTCGCGAACGCCGCGAGCGCGACGACGCATGCGGCCATGGTCTTTCGCATCATTTCTCAGCCCTCCTTTGGGTCTAATCGCTGTTCCCCACAAACGGAGGGCCAACGGCTGCCCGGGGGGCCGGGGCGATGCAACCCCTTGCCGCGCAGGAGGTTGGGACGCCGTCGATTTCGAGCGGCAACGGGCGATGTCGATGGACCTCGACGTTGATCCCCCTCCGCGGTGGCGGCCCGTCGACGCCCGGCGACGTTGCCGGGAGGATGCGGGCGGGCGCGGCGGGCGCCCTCGCGCCGCCGCCTGATCGGTGCCGGCGGAGCGGCGTGGGCCTGGGCACTGGGCGTTGATCTGCTCGTCTCGCCGTCCGCGCTCAGAAGTCGTACACGAGATGCCAGAAGAACCCCGGCACGACCGCCGTGCCCTCGCCGAAGAGCACGGCCGCGGCAAGCTCGGGTCCCATCGTCCAGTGCTCAGAGAGCTCGGTCTCGAACCCGAAGCCCAGGTATCCGCCGTAGTAGTCTCCCGGCCGGTCGACGATCCCGGGCTCCCCGGTCGCGCGGTAGTACTCGAAGCCGTAGCGGAACGTGAAGTGGCGCTTCGCCCCCGGGCTCGTCGAGTGCTTGAAGCCGGCGCGCACGGCCATCATCTCCCCGTGGTCGGCCTCGCCGTCGTCGGCGAGGTCCTTGTCGTCGAGGAACTGCCAGATGACCTGCGCCTCGCCGCTCCAGTCGAACGTGTCCGGCCGCGCGAGCACCTTGCCCCCGCCGACGGCGAGCCCGACGCCCGGGATCGCGGAGAAGCTCCCGCCCGCGTACCAGTCGCGCGGGTAGCCCTTGACGCGGGACTGGCACGCCGCGAGGAGGATCAGGAGGAGGAAGAGGCAACGCATCGGCGCCGGTTGCGCGCATAGCGTAGCCTCAGCACCCGACAGGCGAAGCGCGGCAGCGCTGCCATCCGGGGCGCGCGGAAGGGCTGGCGAAGGAGGCGGTAGAGCCACTCCATCCGGAGGCCGAGGACCCAGCGCGGCGGCCGGGGCACCGCCCCGGAGTAGGCGTCGAGGCTCCCGCCGACGGTCAGCACGAGGGGCACGCCGCCCGCCGCCAGGACCTCGCGCACGAACGTCTCCTGCCTGTGCGCCCCCATCGCGACGATCAGGAGCTGCGGCCGCGCCGCCACCGCGCGCGCGACGACGGCCGCGCGGTCCGCGTCGGGGAAGTAGCCGTGCATGGCCCCCGCCACCTCGAGCCGCGGGATCTCGCGATGGAGCCGCTCGACGGCCGCCGCGAGCACCTCCGGCCGCGCCCCCACGAGGAAGACGCGCCACCGCTCGCGCCCCGCGAGCCTCAGCAGGTCGTCCATGAGCTCGCAGCCGGGAAGCACCGGCACGCGCACGCCGTGAAGCTTCCTGAGCGCCCACGCGATCCCGACACCGTCGGGATAGACGACGCTCGCCTCCTCGATCGCGGCCCTGAGCTCCGGCTCCGCGGGGGCGGCCTCGAGGATCTCCTCGCGCCGCACGAGATCGACCGGCAGGCCGAGGAGGACCGCCCGCGGGAAGCGACGCGCAGGGGGTCCGGGGGCGGCGGGTTGGGCCCCCGCACCCCCCCCGGCTCGAGACTGGGCGGCGACCGCCATCAGGGCGCCGTCACGAGGAACGGGCCGAGCGCGAGCACGTCGAGGCCGCTCCTCAGGAAGGAGCGGATCGCCGTGTCCGGGTCGCAGACGATCGGCTCCTCGTGCATGTTGAACGACGTGTTCACGAGGATCGGCGATCCGGTCAGCCGGCCGTACTCCTCGAGGATGTCGTGGAGGCGCGGGTTCACCGCGCGGAAGACGACCTGCGGGCGCGCGGTGCGGTCCACGTGCACGATCGCGGGCGCCTCGGCGACGCAGCGCTCGGTGACGTCGTAGGTCACGGTCATGAAGCGCGCCGCGCGGGACCGCGCCGGGTCGAAGCGCGCGAAGAAGGAGGGCGCGGCCTCCTCCGTCGTCACGGGCGCGAAGGGCATGAACTCGCTGCGCTCGAGGCGCTTGTTGAGCCAGTCGTTCACCGACGCGTCGCGCGCGTGGCAGAGGATCGAGCGGTTGCCGAGCGAGCGCGGGCCGTACTCCATCGCGCCGTCGAAGCGCGCGACGATCCTGCGCTCGGCGAGGAGCCGGGCGACCTCGATCTCGACCGACCGCGGACGGCGCACGCAGAGGTCCGGGTAGCGGGCCAGCGTCCGCTCGATCTCGTAGTCGGTGTAGCTCGGGCCGAGGTAGACGTGGTCGAGCTCCGCCGGCTCGTACGCGCCGCCGGAGCGGTGGTAGACGTCGAGCGCCGCGCCCGACGCGAGGCCGCCGTCCCCCATGTGCGGGTGGACGTGGATCTCCTCGCACTCGGAGCGGCCCCAGACGACCTGGTTCAGGCGGACGTTGCTGAAGACGCCGCCCGAGAGCGCGAGCCGGCGCGAGCCGGTGCGGTCGAGCGCGTCGCGCACGTAGGCCGCGACGACGTCCTCGGTGTTACGCTGCACCGCGGCCGAGACGTCCTCGCGGCGGATGCCCTCGAGGCGCCCCGCGAGGTGCTCGAGCTCGGCGGTCATCCAGCGGCCCCGGTTGACGAAGGTGCCGTTCTCCTTGTCGTAGGCGAGGCGCTCGCGGAAGACATCGAGGCACCTCTTCGGATCGCCGTAGGCGGCGAGCCCGGTGATCTTCCCCTCGTGGCGCACCGGGATGAAGCCGAGGAGATGCGTCACGTAGTTGTAGTAGTAGCCCGGCGAGTGGTAGCTCGGCACGCTCTTCACGAGGTCCATGCGGCCCGAGCGGCACGCGTAGATCCGCGAGCAGTAGCCGTCGCCGCTGCCGTCGAGGCTCACCGCGAGGCAGTCGTCCCACCCCGACGTGTAGTAGGCCGACGCGTTGTGGCAGCGGTGGTGGTCGACGAAGTGGACCTGGGCCTCGAGCCCGAGCGTCCGGAGGCGCCGCCGCATCGCCCGCTTCGTCAGCGCGTGGCGCATGCGCATGAGCGAACGGACGAGCGCGACGCCCCTCTCCTCGCCGAGCAGCACGCCGGCGACGGGCCCCTTCGAGAGGAAGCTCACCACCTCGCGCGCGAGGCCGAGGTCCTTGTAGCCCCTCTCCCCGAACTCCTTCATCGAGCCGCTCGTCCCCGCGACGGCGACGGCGTCGACGTCGCCGGGGGCGACGCCCGCGAGCCGGAGCGCCTCGGGCACGGAGCGCTGCGGCCAGCCCCAGAAGAGCTTCTTCCGGTTGAGCCGCTCCTCGTTGACGCACGCGACGAGCCTCCCGTCGCGCACGACGGCCGCGCCTGCGTCATGGCCCGCGTGGACGCCGAGCACGACCCGCGCGGGGCGGCTCCTCTCCTGCGGTTCTGCGGCGGTGCGGCGTCCGATCATGCTTGCCTTCCGGGCCCGGCCCGTAGGGCGGGATCCCGAGTCCTCCCTACTGAGATCGGCCGGCCGAGAGGAACTCCTCCAGCCGCGAAAGGCCGTGGTACGCCCACGCCTGACCCCAACGCATGTAAGGGATCCGGTTGGGCCCGAACCGGCCGCGGCGGAAGTAGAAGTAGCCCTCGGGCGCCCGCAGGTTGGCGAGCATCCAGCGGGTCACGCGCGCGAGGAGCCGCGGGGCGGTCGCGACGTCGGCGAGCTCGCACATCGTCACGAGCGCCTGCGTGGGGCAGTGGATGTCGAGCGGCCCCTTGCGGTCGTGGTAGTAGCGCGGCTCGCCGTCCACCTCGAAGAACTGGTCGAGGAAGAAGCGGTAGCCGCGCGCGAGCGGCTCCCTCGCCTCCTCGAGCCCCGCGCCCGAGATCACGTGGCGCAGCGCCTCGAGCACGAAGCCCGAATGGAAGCTGTCGATCCAGCGCTGGTACGGCGTCTCGGCGTACCACCATGCCCCGCTCGGGTGCTGGCGCCGGAGCGTCCAGCGCGCCGCGCGCCGCGCCGTGTCGAGGAGCTCCACCTCGCCCGTGGCGGCGCCGACGCGCGCGAGGAGCCCCGCGCCGAGCAGGCTCGCGTTGTGCACAAGGAGCCGGTCGAGCGGCGTGTAGCTGAAGCAGAAGGCGCCGTCCTCCTCGGTGCGCGCGAGGTCCCGCATCACGAACGTGCACGCGGAGCGCGCGACCGCGAAGTAGCGCTCCTCCTTGAGGAAGCGCGCGACGTCGAGGAGCGCATGGCCGACGAAGGCGGTGTTGACGACCGTCGGCGTCCCGCGCGGCAGGTAGAAGGCGCGACTCTGCCACGGGAACGGGTATCCCCAGCAGGCGCCCCGGTAGCCCGGCGCGCGCAGCGTGAGCAGCAGCTCCGCGAGCGAGCGGGCCGCCTCGACGTAGCGCTCGCCGCCCGTCGTCCGGCCGCGCCGCACGGTCCCCGAGAGCAGGAGGCCGAGCCCTTTCGGGTTGAGCGTCTTCCGGACGAGCAGCAGCGGCCGGAGGTTCACGGGCAGCCGCTTGAGCGCCTGCGTGAACGCGATCCGCGGCCACTTCATGCCGAGCGAGAGCGCGCGGAGGATCGGGCTGTCCAGCGCGTCGTAGGGGTCGTAGCCCTTGAGGCCGTTCCTGCCGATCCACGCCTCGAGGGCGTCGAGGGCCGCCTGCACGTCGGGAAGCGAGGGGGCTTCGGGGGCCGCCTCGGCGGGGACCGGCAGCGGCGCGTGGGCATTCGTCGCGATCTTCGTCTTCAGCTTGAGCATGGCCTGAGGCAGAGGTAGAGGCGCGCCTCGCCCTTCAGCAGGGAGCGCGAGGTCTCGAAGGGCCGTTCGCCGGCGAGCGGGTCGACGACGCGGAGCGACGCCTCGAGGACCTCGAAGCGCCGCCGCGCGAGCGAGAGGAGGCTTCGCGCCGTGAAGTGGTGCGGGTGCAGGATGTCGTTGTTGCGCTCGCCGAGGAGCGCGACGCGCGCCGCCCGCAGCAGCAGCCACGCGCGCGAGTAGACGTTGCAGGAGAGCAGCAGGAGGCCGCCCGGGCGGAGCACGCGCGAGGCCTCGGCGAGGCAGCGCGCGGGATCCTCCACGTGGTCGAGGACGTTCAGCGCGAGCGCCGCGTCGAAGGCGCCGTGCGGGTACGGGAGCTCCTCCGCACGCGCCGCGACGGCGCGGCGACCCTTCGGGTGCTGCCGCATGAGCGGATCGACGGAGTGGACGCCGTCGAGGAGCGCGGGCAGGCCCGCGCCGCCGATCTCGAGGACGCGGCGCGTGGTCGCGCCGTGGAGGCGGAGCCACGCCCCGAGGAACTCGCCCCGCCGCTCCAGATAGCCCGTCGGCGCGGCGGGGATCCGGCGCCACGCGTCCCTTTCCCGCGCCTGCGCCTCCTTCCAGCGCACGCGCGTGATCACGGCCCCCGCACCCCCCCGTGTTCCGTCTCGCGGGAATCGCCCGTGCGCAGGCACTCCGCGGCGAGGAGCGTCGCCTCCGTCACCTGGAGCGCCGCGTCGACGTCGCCGGGGAGCGGCGCGCCCG
>JAKLKT010000762.1:941-2242 GCA_023150495.1 Planctomycetota bacterium | reverse complement strand
TCGCGCGCGCCTCGGAGCGCGGTCGCGTGAACATGGGCAGCAGCTACTACTGGTTCGGGGGCGGCGCGAAGTTCCCGCCGCGCGACATCGTCCCTCCGTCGGACAAGCAGAGGGCGTCCGCGGCGTTCACGCAGCTCGCGAAGTCGCTCCGCGACGACTCGAGCGCGGGCGTGCGCGGGGAGACGGCCATCGCGCTCGGCCGGCTGGGCGTCGTCGCGGCGGGCGCGGATGCGAAGAAGGAAGGCGAGCCCGACAACCTGGTCGTCCGCGAGCTGATCCGCGCCGTGGAGAAGGACACGATCCCCGAGGTCCGCCACAGCGCGATGCTCGCGCTCGGGATGACCCGCGACAAGGACGCCGCCAAGTACCTGCTCCGCGTCTACGACAAGCACACGGCGAGCGAGAAGCCCTACATCCTCGTCGCCCTCGGGCTCGCCGGCGATCCCGAGGCGGTGAAGCTCCTCGTCGACCAGCTGCCGAAGGGCTCCCGGGCGAAGGAGGAGATCGGCGTCGCGGCCGTCCACGCGCTCGGCCTCCTCGGGCGGCCGGCGCTCGCCGAGATCGAGAAGGCGGGCGGGATCGCGAAGATGGCGAAGCTCACCGACGGGCGCGGCTACGACCCGCTGCAGACCCAGCTCGTGCGGACGCTGAGCATCCTCCAGGTCGAGCGGAAGGAGGTCGCCAAGATGGTCGACGCGCCCTCGACGGACATCGCGTGGATGTCGATCCTCTCGCTCGCGAACTACACGCTCGACGAGAAGGACGCCGAAGCCGCGTTCAAGGTCCTCGAGGGCAAGGGGGCCTTCGGTTCCGGCGCCAGCCAGAACAAGAGCTTCGCCGTCATCGCGATGGGCCGGCTCGCCGGGGGTCTCGACCCGAACAGCAAGCTCCGCGACAAGATCCTGAAGTTCATCCGCAAGGAGGCGCTCGAGCCGCGGAAGGACAACTACGTCCGCTCCTGCGCGGCGCTGGCGGTCGGCCTCGCCGAGGACAGGAGCGCCATCCCGACCGTCGCGGCACTCCTCACGGACACGACGGCCCAGGACCACGTCGTGTCGGCGGCGTGCATCGGCCTCGGCCTCCTGCGGGCGACGGAGTTCGCCGACAGCATCAGGAACGACGTGCTCCTCAAGAAGAGCTGGGACGACGACACGCGCGGCTACGCGGCGCTGGGCATCGCCCTCATGGGCGACACGACGCGCATCGAGGACCTCAAGCGGTTCGCCGCCGACAAGGGGCTCAACGACAAGACGAAGCGGCAGATCCCCCTCGCCCTGGGGCTCCTCGGGGACAAGGGCGAC
>JAKLKT010000762.1:0-920 GCA_023150495.1 Planctomycetota bacterium | reverse complement strand
CGGCCTCGCGTGGCTGAAGGACCAGAGCGCCGTGGAGCAGCTCGTCGGGCTCGCCCAGAAGGGCACCGACGAGCACGTGCGCGGGATGGCCGCCATCGCGCTCGGCTACGTCAGCGCGCAGGACCGCATGAGCCCGCTCTCCCGCTGCTACGAGAACGCGAGCCACCGGAACGACTTCGGCGGCTTCAAGCTGCTCGTCGAGATCAGCCGGATCCTCTAGACCGGAAGCACCGAGCCCCGCCCCCCGGCGGGGCTCGTTCGTCCCCGGCCCCCCGCGCCCCCCCGCCTCGCGGCCGGCTTCGATCGCGGGCGGCCGAGGTGCTATGCTCCTCGCCGCATGCACGATCTCGAAGAGAGCTTCCTGAGGATCGCCCAGAGCGCCGCCGTCGCGGCCGCGAGGACCGTCGGGTACGGGAACAAGCACCGCTCCGACCAGGTCGCCGTCGAGGCGATGCGCGGGGTCATGGACACGGTCGAGATGAAGGGCCGGATCGTGATCGGCGAGGGCGAGCGCGACGAGGCGCCGATGCTCTACATCGGCGAGGAGGTCGGGAACAAGGGGCGCCGCGGCGCCGAGGTGGACATCGCGGTCGACCCGCTCGAGGGCACCAACCTGTGCGCGACCGGCGCACCGAACTCGATCGCGGTGATCGCGGCCGCACCGCGCGGCGGGCTCCTCCACGCCCCCGACGTCTACCTCGAGAAGCTCGTCGTCGGGCCGTCGGTGCGGGGCGCGGTCCACATCGAGGCGCCCGTCGAGGAGAACCTGAAGGCGATCGCGCGCTGCCTCGACCGCTCCGTCCCGGATCTCCTGGTCGTCATCCTCGACCGGCCGCGGCACGAGCGGCTCATCGCGGACGTGCGGCGCGCGGGGGCGCGCATCCGCCTCATCAGCGACGGGGACCTCGCTCCGGGCGTCG
>JAKLKT010000060.1 GCA_023150495.1 Planctomycetota bacterium | reverse complement strand
GGCACGCTCGGCGACGAGGCGTTCCCGCCGAACGTCGTGAGCGACGCGACAGGCCCGCACGGCGGCGTGAACCCGCCGCCGAACAGCGGCGCGGTCTTCGACCCGCCGATGGCCGGCAACCCCGCGCCGCCGCCCGTGAGCCTGATCGTCCGTGAGGACGCGGCGGGCGCGTGGCGCGACGACACCGGCGCGGACTGGACGGGCCTCGTGAGCGGCGCGAACGCCGCGCGCTCCGGCCGGCCGCAGGGCTGGGAGCTCGTCGACCACGACGTCGCCGTCATCACGACCGCCACGCGCGCGGTGCGCTACGTCGGCGACTGCATGAACGTCTGCATGGCGATCGCGGTTCGCGGCGACACCGGCGAGGTGCTCGTCGTGGGGACGGACGCGACGAACGAGGTCCGCTTCGAGCCGAAGGTCAACGGTCGCTTCCTGCGCGTCGAGCTGGCATCGGTGGGGGCTTCGGGGGCCGAGGTCACGGACCTCAATCCGCACCTCACCTACGCGGCGCCGACGGTTCCCGGGGCCCTCCGTGATCAGTCGCTCGGCGACCCGCGCGGGATCGCGTGGGACGCGGCGGCAGGGCGCGGGTACGTGACCGGGATGGGATCGAACAACGTCGTCGTGATCGACGGCGACTACGCGCGCGTCGGCCGGATCGAGGTGGGGGAGGGGCCGACGGGCATCGTGCTCGGGGGCGGGCGCGGATACGTGCTCAACCGGTTCGAGGGATCGGTCTCCGCGATCGACCTCGCGACGCGGGCGGAGACGGCGCGCGTGCCGCTCCACGACCCGACGTCCGCGGCAGTCAAGCGCGGGAGGAAGCACCTCTACGGCACGCACGAGACGTCGGGGCTCGGGCACATCTCGTGCGCGTCGTGCCACGTGGACGCGCGGACGGACCGGCTCGCGTGGGACCTCGGCGACCCCGCGGGCGCCGTGAAGCCGTTCGACCAGGAGTGCCTGACCGCGATCGCGGGGGCGTGCGAGGACTTCCACCCGATGAAGGGGCCGATGCTCACGCAGACGCTCCAGGACATCGTCGGCAAGGAGCCCTTCCACTGGCGCGGCGACCGCGACGGCCTCGAGGAGTTCAACGACGCGTTCGAGACGCTCCTCGGCGACGACGAGACGCTCACGGCCGCGGAGATGCAGGAGTTCGAGGACTTCCTCGCGACGATCCGCTTCCCGCCGAACCCGTTCCGGAACCTCGACAACACACTGCCGACATCGATGCCGCTGCCGGGGCACTTCGCGTCGGGCCGCTTCTCGCCCGCGGGGACGCCGCTGCCGGCGGGGAACGCGGTCGAGGGGCTCCGGCTCTACCGCACCGCGAACCTCGACGGGGGCGTCCCGGGGTTCCAGTGCGTCACGTGCCACACGCTGCCCGTCGGCGTAGGGCCGGACTTCCGCCTGGTGGGCGTCGGCGTCGTGCCGGCGCCGGTCGGGCCGAACGGGGAGCGGCACCACTCGCTGGTCTCGGTGGACGGCGGCACGAACGTCAGCATGAAGGTGCCGCAGCTGCGGACGCTCTACGAGCGCGTCGGCTTCGAGCTGACGCAGCAGCGGAGCATCGCGGGCTTCGGGTTCCTCCACGACGGGTCGATCGACAGCATCGCGCGGTTCGTCGCGGAGCCGATCTTCAACGTGCAGTCCGACCAGCAGGTCGCGGACATCGTGGCGTTCCTGCTCGCGTTCGCCGGCTCGGACCTGCCGACGGGATCGGTCGCGACGCTCTCGGAGCTGCCGGGCCCGCCGGGCCTCGATACCCACGCGGCGGTCGGCTTCCAGTCGACGCTCGACGGCGTGCGGACGGAGCCGAGGCTCGGCCAGATGCGCGCGCTCGCGGACGCGGGCGCGGTGGACCTCGTCGCGAAGGGCGCGGGGCGCGGGTGGCACTACGACGGCGGCCGGTTCCAGTCGGACCGGAACGGCGAGACGGCGACGTGGGACGAGGTGCTTGCGCTCGCGGGAGCGGGCACGGAGATCACGCTGACGCTCGTGCCGGAGGGCACGGGCCGGCGCCTCGGCATCGACCGGGACGACGACCGCTACGGCGACGCGACCGAGGCGGACGCGGGCACGGACCCGGCGGATCCGGCGGATCATCCGTGACGGGATGGGGAGGGGGCGCGGGGGAGGGGGCCGGCGGTCCCCCCGCGGAAGCGGAGTTCATCAACGAGATCGACTGCCAGTTCCCCTACTTCGACCGCGAGCGCGCGCTTGCGCTCGCCTCGGCGGCATGCTCGATCTCCGCGAATGCGGCATTCGCGGTCCTGTTCGAGGTGTGCAACCTCCCTGAGAGCGCCAAGGCGGAGGCGGACCCGGAGATTCGCGCCGCCGTGCTGCGGCGCATCGAGACGCTCCTCTCGCATCCGCTTGCCCGGGTGATCCTGCCTCTCGCCGAGGGGGTGCTCGAGGGCAAGCCTGCTTCGGTGTCCGAGCGGATCGACGCGATGCGGAGGGTCGCGGCCTTCCCGGGCCAGTACTGCGCCCTCCAGGTCGCCCTCTACGCGGCCGACAGGGAGGAGCCTTGGGACGACGAGGCGGATCGCGTGTACGACGAGATCGTCGCGTCCTGGGAGCGACGCGGCCGCGAGCGCTGACCCTTAGTCCGGGCGCGGGCCGCGACCGCCGGCCCGGAACAGGATGAGGCTTTTGCCAGGGGCCTCGTAGCCCGGCTTCTCCCAGCGCGTGCCGCCTTCGATGAAGTCGCCCGGGGGCGCCGCGGCCGTGTCGGCGATGAGGCGGAGCTTCAGGTCCGCGGGCAGCGTGAAGGGCACCGGCGCGTCGGTGAGGTTCACGAGGACGACGATCGCCGGCTTCAGGTGGTAGCCGAACGCGCCGCTCTTCCAGTCGACCGCCTTGCCGTCCGCGCCGAACCACGTCACGTCGTCGTCCGTCAGGAACTTCGCGCGCAGAAGCGCCGGCGTGTCGCGCCGGAAGCGGACCATGCCCTTCACGAAGCGGGCGAAGTCGGCGTCGCGCTCGAGGCCCGCCCAGTCCACCCACGAGATCTCGTTGTCCTGGCAGTAGGCGTTGTTGTTGCCCCGCTGCGTCCGCCCGATCTCGTCGCCGCCGAGGAGCATCGGCACGCCCTGCGACAGCAGGAGCGTCGCGACGAGGTTCCGGCGCGCACGGTCGCGCGCGGCCCGCACCGCGGGGTCGTCCGAAGGGCCCTCGACGCCGTGGTTCGCGGAGACCTCGTGCGCGTTGCCGTCGTGCCCGTCCTCCATGTTGGCCTCGTTGTGGCGATGTCCGTACGAGACCGCGTCGAGGAGCGTGAACCCGTCGTGGCAGGTCACGTAGTTGAGGCTCCGGAGCGGCCCGAACCCCTCGAAGAGGTCCGAGCTCCCCGAGAGCCGGGTGGCGAGCACGCCGGCCTCCGCGTTGGGCTTCAGCCAGGCCCTCCTCACGTCGTCCCGGAACCGGTCGTTCCAGACCGACCAGCGCGTGCCGCCCGGCCAGCCCGCCACGAGGTACCCGTCCGCGGCGTCCCACGCCTCCGCGATGAGTGTCGCCTCGCGGAGCCACGGGTCCTCCTCGATCTCCCGCAGCAGCGGCGGCTTCTTCGTGACGAGCCCGTTGACGTCCCGCGCGAGGACGGACGCGAGGTCGAACCGGAACCCGTCCACGCCCATCCCGTGCATCCACCAGCGGAGCGCGTGCCGGATCATCGCGCGCACGGCGGGATGCTGCGCGCGCACGGTGTTCCCGCAGCCGGTCAGGTTCGCGTACTCGCCCGTCCGCAGCTCGCGCAGGTAGTAGACCTCGTCGGCGAGCCCGCGCCATGAGAGCGTCGGCCCCTCCGAGTCGAGCTCGGCCGTGTGGTTGAAGACCACGTCGAGGATCACGCGGATCCCCGCCGCGTGGAACGCGCGCACCATCTCGCGGAACTCCTCGACCGGGTCCTCCGCCGCGTAGCCGCCGTGCGGCGAGAGCCACGCGACCGGGCTGTACCCCCAGAAGTTCACGAGCCCCGGGGCCCGGCGTATCTCCTCCGCGTCGAACTGGTGCACCGGCAGCAGCTCGACCGCCGTCACGCCGAGGTCCCGGAGGTACGGAGCCTTCGCCGCGAGGTCCCCATACGTGCCCCCGGAGCCCCCCCGAGTGAAGCCGCGCACGTGGAGCTCGTACACGAGCGGCGCGTTCGATGCCCCTGGTCGCGCCCACGAGACGCCCGGCGGTCCCACCACGACGCTCTTGAACCGCGCTCCCCGGTTCGCCTCATTGAGCGGCGGGAGGTCGCCCGGTGCCGGCCCCGTCGTCCGCAGCGCGTAGGGGTCGAGGAGCGGCCGCCCCGGATCGACCGCCCAGGCGTAGAGCTGCCCTTCGGCGGCGCCCGCGACGAACGCCTCCCAGATCTCGCCCTTCCGGTGCGCGCGCGCCTCGAGCGTCACCGTGCGCGACGGCTCGTGGTCCTCCGCGCGGTCGTAGAGGAGGAGGTGGAGCGTGTCCGTGTCGCGGCAGAGGACGCGGAAGTGGGTCCCGGCGGGGGAAGGGAGGGGTGCCAGGGGAGGGAACCAGGGCTCCGCCACGATCCGGGAACCTTACACCCCGGGAGGGATACGGTTTCGCGCCGCCGCCGATAGACTGCGCCGGTCCCGGAGGAAACGTGATGAGAGAGACCGCCCTTCTCCTTTGCCTTGCGCTCGCGGCGTGCGCCTCGGGTCCGGAGACGGCCGAGAAGAAGGCGGGCGTCTCCAGCGTGGACATGGCGCTCAAGGTCCGCGAGATCTGCGAGAACTACAACCGGGCCGTCGACGTCGGATGCCAGCAGATCGAGGCGCAGGCGACCGACCTCCCCCGGAAGCGCCTCGCGATCCAGTTCCGGATCTACACGCTCACCTACACGCGCCACGCGCTCGTCAACCCGTCGCCCTTCGCCGCGTTCCTCGACCTCTGGGTGATGGCGCTCCAGCGCCAGCAGTACCTCGAGAAGAACGGCGAGGCCGCGCTCGGCGAGCTCGCGCCGATCATCGTCGATGTGAACCGTGACATGGTCGAGTACATCGGAAGGGTCGCGGAGGAGATCCTCCCCGCCGAATCCCGCGAGCGCGTGAAATCGGAGGTGACCGCCTACGCCGCGTCGCACCCGATCACGGGCAGCATCCGCGAGTGGAAGGAGGTCGGCGCCTCGCGCGGCGACAGCGTCTTCCTGGCGGTCACGAAGATCGTGCCCTCGCTCGGGATCAAGGACACGGCGGAGTCGATCGCGGACGTCTCGCGCTCCGTCGACGGGGTCGGCGAGGTGATCCAGGACATCCCGCATCTCGCGCGGTGGAACGCGCAGCTCCTCCTCTACGACCTCGACGAGAGCCCCGCGATCCTCAGCGTGCGGCAGAGCATCCACTCGATCTCCGAGAGCGTCGCGCGGTTCAACGACATCGCGGACCGGCTGCCCGAACGCGTGCAGGCGGAGATCGGGAAGACGCTCGACGACATCGACGCGAAGCAGGAGGGGATCCGGAAGACGCTCGAGGACGCGAAGGGCGTCGCCGACGGCGCCCGCGACGCCGCGGTCGCGCTCGAGGCGACCGTGAAGCAGGCGGAGACCGCGATCGCCTCGGCCGAGCGCGCGACCGCCGCCTTCGCCGCCGCGGGAGAGAAGTGGCAGCCGGTGATGTCCACGCTTCTCGACATCACCGGTCCGGGCCCGAAGGAGTACAAGCCCTCCGAGGGGCCGGATCAAAACATCGAGAACCTCGTCCGCGTCGCGCAGGAGACCGGGAAGATGGCGGCGCAGCTCGACGATACGCTCTCCCAGCTGCGCGGGATCCTCGAGGGCAAGGCCATGGACCAGCTCAACGCGAACGCCCGCGGCACGCTCGACCACACCGCGGCGCGGCTCGACGCGGTCATCGACCACGCGGCATGGCGCGGGGCGCAGCTCGCGATCGGGATCGCGATCCTCGCGTTCATCTACCGCATCGCGGCCGCGAGGCTTACGCGCCGTTAGGCTCCTGTTGCTTCCGGGGTCGCGCGCCCGGCGGTATCCTCGGGGGGATGAAGAAGTTCCTGCTCGTCATCCTCGTGCTCCTCGTCATCGCCGCGGTCATCGGGTACTTCCTCCCGCACGGCTACAGCGTCGAGGAGTCGATCAACATCAACGCGAAGCCGGGAAAGATCCACGACTTCGTCGGCGACCTCAAGCAGTGGGATTCCTGGACGCCGTGGAAGGACATGGATCCGTCCGTGCAGGTGACCTTCGGCAAGGAGACGAAGGGCGTCGGCGCGAGCCAGACCTGGACGGGCAAGGACGGCAACGGGTCGCTCACCTTCACGGCCTCGGACGACAAGCGCGGGATCGAGTACGACATGATGTTCGACAAGACGCCCGCGAAGGGAGGCCTCCGCTACGACGAGAAGGGCGACACGACGACCGTGACGTGGTGGCTCAAGGGCGACATGGAGATGCCGGTCGTCGGCGGCTATCTCGCGCTGCTGATGCCGCGCATGGTCGGCCCCGAGTTCCAGAAGGGCCTCTCGAGGCTCAAGCGCGAGGCCGAGAAGTAGCCCCGCCCGCCATCGCGCCTCGCGCCCCTACTGCGCCCGCTGGAGCGTCGGGGCGAGGATCCGCGCGAGCACGTCCTCGGCGGGCCTCTCCTCGCCCTGCACCACGACCTGGAGGATCTCCCGCCCGAGCGGGACGAGCCACGCCTGCATCCTGAGCGCGGTCCATGCGGGCCGGCCCCCGAAGCCCCCCCAGGTGCCTCCCCGGTAGCGGCGCAGCATCATGCGCTCCGACCGGTACCCGTGGTCGGCCTCGATCGCGAGCGAGACCGTGAAGTCCGGCCCCCGGATCATCGCGCCCCGGCGGCCGCGGGTGACCTCCCATCCGTCGGGCAAGGCGCCGAGCCGGATGCCCGAGTAGGTCTCGGCGTCCGGCTCGCTGCCGTCCTCGAGCTCGAGCGTGCCGTCGTCGTACGTCGCGCGCCGGATGAGGATCGTCGTCCGCTCGGGCGTGATCCGGCCGGCCTCGACCGGCTCGCCGGGTCGCGCGAGCAGGATGTACCGCGCGCGCGTGCCGACCTCGTTCGTCGTCGGGTCCACGCCGATCCAGCGGCCGACCCAGACCTCGCACCAGCCGTGGGCGCCCCAGTCGCTGCCGATGTTCACGTAGCCGCTGCACTGCCGCACGGGGATCCCCGCCGCGCGGCAGAGGCCGGTGAAGAGGAGCGCGTGCTCGCTGCAGTCGCCGACCATCTCGTCGAGGATCTGGAGCATCGTCGGCTGGAGGAGCTTCGCGGGGCCCTTGTCGAGGTTCGAGAAGACCCAGTCCGCGATCCGCCGCACCGCCTCGCGCGCGTCCGCGGCGTCGCCGACGATCTCCTTCGCGAGGTCGCGTGCGCGCGGGGAGCCCACCTCCATGAGCGCCGTCGCCTTCAGGTGCTCCTCGAACCCCTTCGGGTCGATCGGCAGCGGGCACGTGGCCTGCGGATCGTCGTGGCTCTTCAGCAGAAGCGTGACGCGGTCGTCCTTCCGCTCCTTCACCTCCGTGAAGGGGCTCTCGGGGATCTTCGGGGGCTTCGTCGTCTCGTCCGTGCGGACGAGGACGTCGACGAGCATCTCCCGCGTCGTGAAGATGCGCGGGAGCTCGGCGTTCGTCGGGAGCGTGATCCGGTACCGCGCGGGCCGCCGCGGGAGGTCGCCGTGCCGGACCTTGTCGTCGCGGCGGATGACGAGGTCCACGATGCGGAGCCGCACGACCGAGCCGTCCTCCGCGAACCACCAGAGCGTGTCGTTCCCCTCGACGGTCTCGACGACCTTGATCCCCGGGCCCTCGTCGTCCGGCCCGACGACGCGGAGATTCGCGGTCGCCACGCGCCTGCCGGCAAGGAGCGGGATCTCGAACGTCGCGCCGGGCGTGGCCTCGCCCGCCCGGACCTTCTCCGCGAGGAACGCCTCGGCATCGACCATGACGGGCTTCTCCGTCGCGACCTCGAAGCTCTCCTCGCTCGCGCCCGCGAGGACGCGCACCTTGTAGCCCGCCGCCGTGCGCTCGATCCACGACTTGTCGACGCGGCCGGGGAGCTTCGTCACCGTCTCCTGCGAGATCATCTCGCCGCCCTCGGTCCTGAGCGTGCGCGAGATCGACTCCGAGTCGAACGCCTCCCGGAACCCCGCCATGTCGCGCTCCTCGCGCGAGATGGTCTCGGTGACGTCCTCCACGAGCCTTCGCCCGTCCCGCTCGACGGCGTTCCACTCGACGCGCACCGTCGCCGCGCGGTGGCCGTTGAGGAGGTGCTCGTAGACGCGGAGCGCGATCCGCTCCCCGGCGGCGGGGGTGAGGGTGCCCGCGGGAGCGGGGGGCTCGCTCGCCTGCCGCTCGACCTCCTCCGACGCCCGCCGGAGCTCCGTCGCCTCGGCGGTGGCCGGCGGCGGGACCTTCGCCTCCTTCCGCTCCGAGCAGGCCGCGAACGCGAGCAGAAGGAGGAGGAGGCGCCGCATGGGCGCGATTCTACCCGTGTCGGGCGAGTGCGCCCGGGCCGGCGCCGGGCCTGCGGATCCGCGTGAGCCGGCGGGCGGTCAGCCGAGGTCCGGCGGCATGACCTTCCTGATCCAGGCGTGGTAGTCGCTGTCGTAGCCGACCTTGGCCTGCAGCCGCTTCACACGGTTCCGGATCTCCGAGATCTTCTCCGGTCCGAGCGGCGCCTTCTTCGCGAGGTGGCCCTTCACGACCTCGGCCCCCGCGGCGCCGACCGCGCCCGCGAAGTAGTTCTCGTTGAGATACGTCGCGACCTTCTGCGCGTGGAGGAGCGAGGCTCGGATGTTGCCCTGCCCCGTGACCACGTTGCCGACGCCGAAGATGCCCTTCTCCGCGTCGTAGACGCCGAGGTCCCAGTCCTTGAAGTCGAACGTCTCGCCCTTCATCCGGATCCCCTCGATGGGCTCCGGGATCGACCCGATCGACGAGAGGACGAGATCCGTCCGGATCACCTCCTCCGAGCCGGCGATCGGCGTCGCCTTCTTCCCCTCGACCTGCGTGCGGACGACCTTCACGCCGGTGACGCGGCCTCCCTTCGTGACGAGCTCGATCGGCATCGTCCTGTCCTGGAAGCGGAAGAGGAACTTCCCCTGCGAGATCGAGAGGAGCTTCTCGCGCGCGGCATAGGCCTTCTCGAGCTCCTCCGGGTCCTTCGCGCCGGACTGCGCGAGCGGCATGTCCTGCTTCCTGCGGCGGTAGACGAGGACCGCGCCCTTGAGCCCGAGCGAGGCGGGGTCGATGCCCTTCGCCTTGCAGACGGCCGGGATCCCCTGCTTCTCCATCTCGATCATCGGGACGTCGATGCCCTTCTCCCTGAGCGCGCGGCCGTAGATCTCGAGCTGGCAGACCTTCACCACGTCGATCGACGCGAGGCCGCCGCCGAAGACGACGGCGCCGTCGGGCACGTCGATCTTCCGCCCCCGGAACCCCCCCTCCTCCTTGTGGTTGAACCAGTAGATGAACGGGTTCTGGTACTCGAGCCCCTTCCCGACGTAGTCCTCGCAGCCGGGGATCCCGAGCGGCCTGTCGCGCCACGCGCCGTTCGCGAGGAGCACGGCGGAGAGGCCCCACTGGTCCACGAGGTCCGCGAACCCGAGGTCCTTCCCGAGCTTCGTGCGCGGGAGGAAGTGGATGCGCTCCTTCGAGAGCCGCGCGTCGATCTTCTCGTACTCCTTCTTGCGCTGGTGCGCGTGCCAGCGCGGGAGGCCGTCCTCGATCTTCCCGTAGGGGCGGTCGTTCATCTCGATGACGACGACCTCCGCTCCCCCGTCGGCGAGGATCTCCGCGGCGACCGATCCCGAGACGGCGCCTCCGACGACGGCGACGAAATGACGTTGCATCGGCGTAGTCTAGGCCGCGGGCAAAGGGATTCCGAGGGGGTGCGGGGGCCGCCGGGAACCCGCGCGGAATCCTGCGCGCGGGATCCCCGGACGCCCGCCGGGCGCCGCTAGAATCAGGTCGTGAGGGCGATCTGGGCGGCGCTTCTCCTCGCTGCTGCGGCCTTCGGCGACGCGATACCCGAAGCGCACGCGGCGGCGCGTCGCGCGCTCGTGGAGCGCCTCGATGCGCTCGTCGCCTGGTGCGCGAGGAGCGAGCTCTTCCTCGACCGGGACCGCACGTGCGAGCTGATCCTCCGGTTCGACCCGGACCATCGCGAGGCGCGCAAGTGGCTCAAGTACGTCGAGCGCGACGGGAAGTGGGTGCGGCTCGCCGCGTACGCGCCGCCGCGGAACCGCAACGCGAAGGCGGAGCCGGAGTTCGCGGAGCACCGCCGCGCGGCCGTGCGCCGGTTCGCCGACGACGTGATCGCGGCGCTCGAGAAGAGCGGCGCCGCGTGGTCGCCGGCCGCGAGGAAGCTCGCGATCGAGGACGTGCTCGTGCTGGACCCGGACGACGAGCGGGCGCGGGCCCTGAACGGCGAGGTGCGCGCCGACGGGCGCTGGATCGCCGCGGACGTCGTCGCCGCGG
>JAKLKT010000059.1 GCA_023150495.1 Planctomycetota bacterium | reverse complement strand
GCGGAGGATGCCTTCCGCCATGCCCTTCACGGCGCGCCGGGCGCGGGCCGCGTCGATCCGGAGCGTGCCCGCGAGGAGGTCCTCCTCCGCGAGGTTGCCGAGCACGACGTGCGCGTCCGTGACGGTCGGCTCCTCCCCCGTGCCGTAGCACGCGGGGCCCGGGTCCGCGCCCGCGCTCTCGGGGCCGACGCGAAGCGCGCCGAGCGCGTCGATCCGCGCGAGCGACCCCCCGCCGGCGCCCACGGTGTGGACGTCGAGCACGGGGACGCGTAGCGGCAGGCCGTCGAGATCGAACTGCGGCAGGACGCCCCCCATGCCCCCCCGGATCAGCGCCACGTCGGTGGACGTGCCGCCCATGTCGAAGCTCACGCCCTCGGCGATGCCGTGCCGGCGGAGGAGATCGGTCGCCGCCACCACCCCGCCGGCCGGCCCGGAGAGGATCGTGCGCACCGGAAGGTCCGCCGCCTCGGCCGCGGTGAGCGTGCCGCCGCTCGACTGGAGGACCTCGAGGCGGTGCCCCCTCGTCTCGCGCTCGATGCGGCGCAGGTAGGGGCCGAGCACGGGCATGAGCGCCGCGTTCGCGACGGTCGTCGCGGCGCGCTCGAACTCGCGGAACTCGTTCGCGACGACGTGCGAGAGCGCGACGGGGATCCCGAGCGCCTTCAGCGCCTCGCCGACGGCGCGCTCGTGCGCGGGGTTCCGGTAGGCGTGGAGGAGGCAGACGGCGACGGCCTGCGCGCCGCTGTCGCGGACGCGGTCGAGGATGTCGTCGAGGTCGAGCGGCGTGTCCACGGATCCGTCCGCGCGCAGCCGCTCGCGGACGCCGAACCGGGCGACGGCGATCGGGTCGTGGCGGCGCGGCAGGATCGCGTAGAGGTCGCGGCGATCCTGCCGGCCGATCTCGATCAGGTCCTCGACGCCCTCCGTGGCCACGAACGCCGTGCGCGCGTAGCCCTTCGTGAGGAGCGCGTTCGTCCCGACGGTCGTGCCGTGGACGAGGCGGAGGGGCCCGGAGAGGCCGAGCCGCGAGAGCCCATCGAGGAACGCCCGGGCGGGATCGTCCGGCGTCGACCGCACCTTGAGGACCCGGTCCCCCGTCGTGAAGTCGGTGAAGGTCCCCCCCGTGTCGATCCCGACGACGTCCACGGGGGGAGATGGTACCGGGGACGTCGCGGGGCGAGACAGTCGGAGCCCCCGGCCGGGCGGGCCGTCTCGGGCGGCCATGCCCGGCATGTCACCCGGGTTGCCGCCTGCCGCCCGGGTGCTAGCGTTCCCTTGGCAACGGGGTTTCGGCGCGAGGGAGGGGACGACGATGCGCCAGACGATGGATGGGGTTGCTCTGATCGTGCCGCGCCCGCGCCGCGGGTTCGCCCTCGTGGAGGTCCTCACCGCGGGACTCGTGCTCGCGTTGGCGGTCCTCGGCCTCTCGGCCACCCTCGCCAACGGCTCGCGCCTCGCCGACGGATCGCGCGAGGAGATGCTCGCGCGGGACGCGATGCGCGACACGCTGGCGCGGCTCGCCGCGGCGCCCTTCGACAAGGTGGCGCTCGACTTCCACAACGGGCGCTTCGCGGCCGGCCCGCTGTCCGCAGCGAAGGACGACCCCGACGGCTGGCCCGGCGAGATCGTCTTCTCCGACGGCCCGGACGATGCCCGCGACGTCTACAGGGTGGCGCTCCGCGTCCGCTGGCGGGGCGCGGGCGGCGAGCGCGTGATCGAGAGCACCCACTACCTCGCGAACGTGCGCGGCGACCCGGGCGTCGCCCCGACCGTCGCGGAGGTCGAGGAGGCTCTCGCGGCCCGGTGAACGGGGAGGGACCCATGACCTGCAGGCCTCATTCCCCGGGACGCGAGCGCGGCAGCGCGCTCGTCCCGGCGCTCCTCTTCGCGATGACGGTGATGGCCTTCGCGATGTCGATCGTCACGTCCGGCCTCGCCGTGAACGACCAGCGGCGGTCGCTCGCCGCCGCCCAGAGGGCGCAGGATGCGGCCGAGTCCGGCATCCACCACCTGGTCGGCGCGCTCGCAGGGCCGGGGCGCTACCGCGTGCTCTCCGACATGAAGCTCGACGCCGTGCTCGACGGCGACGAGGGGAGCGACGCCGCGCGCCGCTACGAGATCACGATCGCGCCCGCCGGCGACGACGAGTGCGACAACGACCTCGACGGCCTCGCCGACGAGCCGGACGAGAAGGACATGTACGAGGCGACCAGCACGGGGCACGCCGACCGCATCGCGAAGACCGTCCGGGTGACGCTCCTCGCGCGGTACCGCGCCCCGACCATGCCGGCCGCCACCTACATCGCCGACCCCGACGCCGACCTCAACCTCGCGGGGAACGCGTTCCTGATCTCCGGGCAGGACGTCGACCTCAAGGGGGTGAAGACGGGCGAGCTGGTGCCGGGCATCGGGGTCGCGGGCGACGCGAGCGGGATCCTCGGCCAGCTCGGCGGGAAGCAGGACGACAACGTCGTCGGCACCGGCGGCGACCGGTCGGTCTACTCGGTCGACACCATCGACTTCAACCAGCTGATCGAGGACGCCGTCCGCTCCGCCAACGTCCGCCTCCGGAGCGGCACGGTGGAGAAGCCCGCGAACGAGGGCGACTGGGGCACGATCGAGACGCCGGCCATCCTCTTCGGCAGCGGCGACATCAAGATCTCGGGGGGCGGCGGGGGCGCGGGCGTGATCGTCGTCGACGGCGACCTGACGATCAGCGGCGCCTTCCAGTGGCACGGGCTCGTCATCGCCCGCGGCGAGATCACCTTCGCGGGCGGCGGCGGCACGAAGCGCGTCACGGGCGGCGTCGTCGTCGAGCGCGACGTGCTGTCGGGGACCGACGCCAACACGAGCGGATTCGGGAGCGGCGATCTCGCGATCAACGGCACCGTCGACATCCTCTTCTCGAAGGAGACGCTCGCGATCATCAACAAGGCGTTCGCGACCTACTCGATCCTCAACTGGAGAGAGGGTCCGAACCCGCCCGGGGAGGCGGCGCCGTGAGAACAGAACGCGGCTTCACGATCGTCGAGATGGTCCTCGGCTCGGCGATCTTCCTCGTCCTCTTCGGCGCGGCCACGATCGCGCTGATCGGCGACCAGCGCGCCGAGCGCGTGCTCACGGCGCAGATCGGCCCCGAGATGCGCGCGCGCGACGCCATGGAGCGGCTCGCGACGGAGCTCCGCATGGCCGGGCTCCGCGGCGAGGACAGGAACGACAACGGCGATCTCGACGACGGCGAGGACGTCAACGCCAACGGCCGCCTCGACGCCGACTGGAGCCTCGAGGACGGGGCGACCGACCGGCCCGAGCTGACCTTCAACCGGCGCATCGACTTCGAGAGCCCCGAGGAAGGAGCGTGCGCGAGCGGCGTCTACTCGAGCCCGGTCCGGTATCTGCTCGAGAACGAGTCGCTCGTGCGGTACTGGACCCGGACGGACCCGGAGACCGGCGAGGCGACAGAGCTGCGCCACATCGTCGCGACGGGCATCACGGGCCTCCGCTTCACCCGGGAAGGCACGCTCGTGACCGTGGCGATGGACCTGAAGCTCCCCCCGCGCGTCTACAAGACCGGGAAGCGCACGATCCAGACGAGCATCTGGCTGCGCAACTGACCGTACGACCGGGAAGCCGACCGGGTCGGCGCCGAGGGACGCGTGCGCGGACCCGCCGCGCAGCGCGCGGGATCGGGAGCCCCGGATCCGCCGGCCGACGCCCGCGATAGCCTCGCTACGTACGCCCGCGCACGCCGCGCCTTCACCGACGCTTGACCTTGTTCACGAATCTCGCGGAACAACGCATCGACGTTCGTCGCCGTCGCTCCCTCGCCGAAAGGCGCCGGCCCGCCCGGTCCCGCCTGCCCGTCGGTCTCGATCCCCGTGAACAACTCGGGTTTAGGTGCCGGTCCCTATTCGAGGATCGCGTCGCGCGACGGGCGTCGAAAAGTTGACCCCCCGCGCGCGATGCGACAATCCGCGCCCGAAGGTGTCCGTGTCGCGAGCTGGGTCCTCGGCCGCGAGCTCTGCGCGCGTAGTCGTTCCGGGAATCGGGAGGAATCCCGACGCCCCATTCCACGAATCCAAGGCCAAGCTGAACTCCATGGAAACGTCCGTAGCCGTCGCGTCCCGCGATGCCGCCCCCGTTAGGCGCGGCGTCGGGCTCACCGTCCTCGTGCCCGCGTACAACGAGGAGGCGAGCGTGGCGGACACGGTGCGCAGCCTGCTCGCACAGTCCGTGCCCGTCGACGAGATCCTCGTGATCGACGACTGCTCGACCGACCGCACGGGCGACGTCGCGCGCGGGCTCGGGGCCACCGTGCTCCGCCCGCACGCCAACACCGGCTCGAAGGCGGGGGCGCAGACGTTCGCGCTCGCGCACGTCCGCACGCCGTACGTGATGGCGATCGACGCGGACACGGTGCTCGATCCGCACGCGGTCGAGCGCATCCTCCCGGCGCTGCGCGAGCCGGGCGTCGCGGCCGCGTGCGGCTTCGTCCTCCCCCGCCGCGTGCGGACGCTCTGGGAGCGCGGGCGATACGTCGAGTACCTCTTCGCGTTCACGTTCTACAAGCCGATCCAGGACCACTACGCGCGCCCCCTCATCTCCTCGGGCTGCTTCTCCGTCTACCGCACGGAGGTCGTGCGCGCGTGCGGCGGCTGGAGCAACCGCACGATGGCGGAGGACATGGACCTCACGTGGACCCTCTACCACGAGGGCCACGGCGTGCGCTTCGTGCCGGAGGCGGTCAGCTACCCGCTCGAGCCGCACAACTTCCACTTCCTGTCGAAGCAGCTCCGGCGCTGGTCCCACGGGTTCGTCCAGAACGTGCGCCTGCACTGGCGGCAGATCCTCCACCAGCCGCTCCTGCGCTCGATGGTCGCCGTCGGGCTCTGGGACGCCGCGATCGCGTCGGTCGCGTTCCTCGTCGCGGTCCCGCTCCTGAGCGTGTTCGTGAGCCCGCTCTTCCTGCTCGCGTACCTCTTCGACCTCCCCGCGGTGCTCGTGCCGACGCTCGTCGGGGCATGGCGCCGCAAGGAGGTCGGGTTGGCGCTGGCGAGCATCCCCGGGTTCTTCGTGCTGCGGCTCGTCAACGGGGTCTTCATGCTGCGCGCGCTCTGGTCCGAGCTCGTCCTGCGCCGCACTCTCAAGGTCTACGAGAAAGGACACTAGGTCATGACGGTCGGGATCCCGGGCACCGGGCTCGGTGGGCTCTTCTACTTCCTCCTCGTCGCGTGGATGCCCTTCCGCGAGGCGTACCTCACCGCGCGTCGCCGGAGCAGCCTCGCGCGCTGGCGCAGCGTCGGCTTCCATCTCCTGATCCTCGGCGGCATGCTCGGAGTCCTCTGGGGCGAGGCGTGGCTCCTCGAACGGGCGCTGGAGATCCTCCGTCTCGAGGGCGACGGCGGGATCCATCCGGCGCGCCAGATGTTCCTCAAGGCGGGGCAGTTCGCCGCCCTCGCGTCGATCGCCGTCCTCGCCGCCCTGCTCGCGACCGTTGCGGCCCTGCGGCTGACGCCGCTCGCACGCACGACGCGGGACCGGGCGAGGTAGGGAGGCCACGCGGCGGCCGCGGCCGGCGCAGAGGGCCGCGCCCTGACGACCGTGGCGGAACGCACGGAGGGGCCTCCGCCGGCCCGCCGCTTGGCGCTTCGGGCGCCGCCTGCGAACATGGGCGCATGAGAGCGGCCGTGATCGGCGCGGGGGCCTGGGGCACCGCGATGGCGATCCACCTCGCCCGGAAGGGGCACGAGGTCGTGCTCCGCGCGCGCAGCGCCGAGGGGGCGCGGAAGCTCTCCGAGGAGCGCGAGAACCGGCTCTACCTCCCCGGCGTGAAGTTCCCCGACCGGCTCGCCGTGACGGCCGGTTCCCCGGGCCCCTCCGACTTCACGGTCGGCGCCGTGCCGACCCAGCACATCCGCGAGTTCCTGACGGAGATCCGCGCCGACGTCCCCCGGGCGCCGTTCGTCTCGCTCGCGAAGGGCATCGAGGTCGAGACCGGGCTCCTCCCCACCGGCATCGTGCGCGAAGTCGTCGGCAACGAGCTGCCGGTCGCCGTGCTCACCGGCCCCTGCATCGGCCGCGAGGTCGCGCGCGGGCTCCCCACCGCGGTGCTCCTCGCGGGCGACCACGCGGAGCAGCTGCAGCCCGCCTTCAACACCGACCGCTTCCGCGTCTACACCTCGACCGACCGCGTCGGCGCGGAGCTCGCGGGCGCGCTCAAGAACGTGCTCGCGATCGCCGCCGGCATCGTCGACGGCCTCGCCCTCGGCGACAACGCGAAGGCGGCGCTCCTCACGCGCGGCATCGTCGAGATGACGCGGCTCGGCGTGGCGCTCGGCGCCAAGGCGCAGACCTTCACGGGCCTCGCGGGGTTCGCCGACCTCTTCGTGACGTGCGTGAGCCCGTTCAGCCGCAACCGCACGGTCGGCGAGCGCATCGGCCGGGGCGAGAGGCTTGCCGACATCCTCGACAGCACGCCGTCGGAGGTCGAGGGCGTGCCGACCACGCGCGCCGTCCTCGCGCTCGCGCGGAGGGTGGACGTCGACATGCCGATCACCGAGGTGCTCAACGACGTGCTGTTCGGCGGCGTGTCCCTCGAGGAGGCGCTCACGACGCTGATGGCCCGCACGCTCGGCCCCGAGCACCCGCCGCGCCGCGCGCGCGCCGGCCGCTGAACCTGGGGGGGGTCCGGGGGCGGAGCCCGTCAGCGGGCGGTGAAGGTCAGCTTGCCCCACGCGACGACGGCCGGGTCGCGGCGCTCCCGGTAGTCCTCGAGCAGCGCGCCGATGTCGCCGCGCACGACGCGGGCCTCGGGCACCTGCCCGTTCACGCTGACCCGCACGACCCCGCCCGGATCGAAGAGCGCGGGATCGATGCAGAGGTCGAACGCCGCGACGCGCTCCGCGTGCACGATGACGAGGTCCTTCGACGCGATCTCCGCCTCGAGCACGGCGTCCTGGGCGAGCACCGACTGCTTCCACGTCCGCCCCACCTCGTCCTGCTTGAGCGACGGCACGCGCGGCGCGAGCCGCAGCCAGTAGGCGCGCAGCGGCATGCCGCGGTCGTCCACGAGGCGGATCCTGCGCGGCGCCGGCGGCCGGACCGCGCGCCCCCACCACCGCGCGATCTCGGGTCCGAGCAGCGCGGCGTTCTGCCCGGGGTCGCCCGTCGACTCGAGGCGCACGTGGGCCGCGTTGAACTTCCGGAGCTCCGCGAGGAACCCGTCGGCCGCGCGGTCGCCCTTGTGCGACACGATGCCGAGTCCCGCGAACAACGCGGCGTTGGGCGCGAGCGGCAGCCCCTCCCTCCACCCGCCGGGCCCGGCGAGCACGCCCGCGAACCGGTCCGGGTTGTGGAGCGCGATGCACCAGGCGAGCGCCGCCTCCTCCCGCTCCCCCGCGAACAGGAACACGCGGTCCGGATCGACGTTCACGACCTCGAACGCGTGCGCGAGGAGGCTCATCACGAGCAGATCCGCCGCCTCGGCACTCGCCTTCGCCTGCGGGTGCGCGCCGACGCGGATCCTGAGGAGAAGGGTTCCCTCCGGGGGCGGGAGCCCGAGCGGCGCGAGCTCGAGGATCAGGGGATGGGCGCGGGAAGGGGTGTATCCCTCCGGCAGGACGAGGTCCGCGTAGTCGCCGGCGCACTCCTCCACCGGCTGGAGGCGCGGCCGCTTCGGGTCGAACGCGGGCGGCTTTCCTCCCTTCTTCAGGGCGGGGCGTTCGGGGCGCTCGAAGTGCTCGCCCTTCCGGATCGCCTCGGCGACGACCTTGCAGTCGCCGTCCGCGAGGCGCTCGATCGTCTCGAGGAGGTCCTGCCGCCGCACGGGCGACTCCTCGCGCAGGTACCACCGGATGAGGCTCCCGAGCCCGTTCCCGCCGTCCGCGAAGGCGGCGCCGGCGAGGAGGAGCAGCACAAGCGCGCGCACGGCCCCCGGAGCCCCCTAGTAGCCCATCCGGAGAGCCCGCCTGGATTCGGCCGGCTGCGGCTGCGCCGGGCTTCGTCGCGCCTCCTCGCCGTATCCCTCCGGTTGATACGGCATCGTCGGCGCGCCTCGCCCGGCTTGTCCTCGCTCGGCCTCGATCCTTACGGCGGGTCTCCGCATGGGCTCCTACTGGTCGTCCGCGAGCCGCTTCTGCCGGACGAACGTCGTGATGAAGCGGAAGATGGTGAGGTCGCGGGTGCGCTTGACCGCCGTCGGCTGCTTCAGGAACACGCCCTCGTCGCGGAGCTTCCGCAGCTCGGCGTAGTCGTAGCCGAGCCGGTCCACGGCGAAGGCCATCCGGTCCTTCTCGTCGGAGAGCCGCGCCTGGCTCATGCCCTGGAGGTCGAAGTGGTTCGCGGAATCGAGGACGAGGCCGTGGCCGATCGTGAACCATCCGGCGAGGTTGCCCTCGCCCCACCGCGTGGCGGTATCGGGGCTGTCGATCAGCACCTCGAACCGCTCCGGGTCGATCACCTCGATCAGGTGCGACCCCATGAGCTCGTAGAGCGGCTGGCACCCCGCCGTGAAGACGTCCTTCGTGAAGGGGCTCTGGCCGGGCACCAGCTCGGCCTCCACCGTGTCCACGACCTGCAGCCGGTTCTCGTACTTCCGCACGATCTCCGGGAAGCAGCGCTGCACCGTGTGGGTGAGCGCCCAGCAGGATGCGAAGAGGTAGCCGCCCGCGTGGACGTAGAACTGGATCGCCTCGACGTCCTTGTCGACGATCTCGCCCGGGCAGTTGGCGACGAAGAGCGAGTGCGGGTGGAGGCCGCACTTCTGCACCGCGCCCGAGCGGATGAGGCGGTGCTCGATGCCGTACATCGCGAGCAGGTCCTGGATGTTGTCGCCGCCGCGGCGCGTGACGAGGACGACGATGTCGAGGTCCTCGTAGACCTTGCCCGGGTTGGGCGCGTAGCCGTACTTCTTCGCGTCGCGAGCCTCGGCGTCGCGGTCGCGGAAGGAGAAGTTCGTGCCCCACTTGTCCCACCACGTCCGCCACGACTTCACGTTCTCGTCGAGCGCCTCGCCGGAGATGTGCCGCAGGAACTCGACCGCGGTGCGCGCGACCGCCGGCTCCTTGTCCCGCGTCGCGTCGATGAGGTGGTTGATCGCGTCCTTCTGGCGGATCCAGCCGAGGCCCACGACGGCGCCGCCCCGCCGCCTCCAGTCCTTGCTGCCGAGGAGCTGGACGAGCGCGGCGGTCGCGCGCGCGTCGCGGATCTTCCCGAGCGAGACTGCGGCCGCGACAGAGACCTCCCACGACTTGTCCTCCAGCGCCGCGACGAGCGTGGGCAGGCCGTCCGCGAGCCGCCGCTTCCCGAGGATGACCGCCGCCTCGCCGCGCACCGCGGGATCGCCGTCGTTCCCGAGCCGTTCGAGGAGCAGCTGCTGCGCGCCGTCGCCCTTGACGGCGACCGCCGACCGCAGCGCGTGGAACCGCACGCGCGGGTCCTGGTCCGAGGCCGCGGCGGCGGCGAGGCGCTCGAAGCTCTCCTCCTTGCCGAGGAGGCCGAGCGCGTGCGCGGCGGCACGCCGCACCTCGACGCTCCCGTGGCCGAGGCCGGAGGAGAGGAGGGTCTTCGCGTAGGCGTCCACGGGCCCGACCGGCGACCTGCTGTCGCCGAGGAGGCCCAGCAGCCGCGCGACGCGCGCGGCGGCCTTCGTCGAGCCTCCCATGCCGAACGACCGGATCACGAGCTCCGCCGCGGCGTCGCGCCTCGTCGCGTCGGGCTCGGCGAGAAGCAGCGCGCGGATCGCGGAGAGGTAGCGCCGCTCCATCACGTCGAGCAGCGCCTCGTCCCCGAGCCCGTCCCGGAGCGGCGCGATCGCCGCCGTGTCCTTCGTGGCGGCGAGGGCGCCGACCGCCGCCGCGCGCACGCCGACGTCCTCGTCCTTCAGGTGTTCCGCGAAGAAGGCGACCCGCGTCCGGTCGCCGAGCGCGCCCAGCGCCGTGATCGCGGCGCGCCGCTCGACCTCGGTGTCCTTCCCCCTCCTCCTCGCGAGCCTCTCGAGGTCCTTCGCCGCGACGGGGTGGGCGACGACCGCGAGCGCCTCCGCGGCGCGCACGGCGTCGTCCCCCTTCATCCGCCTCGCGAGCGCCGCGGCGGCGTTCTCTGCCTGCAGTCTCCTCGCGGACTCGGCCGCCGCGAGGCGGATCGACTTCGTGGGCGCGGTCAGCGCGAGGTCGACGAGGAGGTCGATCGAGTCGATCGTCCCCCGGACCCCCAGCGCCTCCACCGCCCGGTGGACGACCTCCCAGTCCTTGTCCTTCGTCGCCTTCTCGAGAAGGGAGGGGGCTTCGGGGGCGCCCTTCTCGACGATCGCCTGGATCGCCGCGAGCCGGGTCGCGACCTCCTTTCCCTGGAGCAGGACCTCCGGCGCCTCCTCGGCAGCGAGCGTCGTGGCGACGAGGAGGCCGAGCAGGCGCCGCATTCCCGGATTGTAACGGGCGGCGGGCCTCCGCCGTTACGATGGGCCGATGCGCCGGTCCCTCCTTCTCCTGCTCCTCGCGGCCTCGGCGCGCGGCGGCGACGCGGACGTCGACGGCCTTCGCGCGCTCGAGACGGTGAAGATCCT
>JAKLKT010000058.1 GCA_023150495.1 Planctomycetota bacterium | reverse complement strand
CCCGACAGGTACTTGCGGAGCTGGTCGATCGTCATCGACTCGGTCACGGTCCAGTCGATCGTGTGCTGGTCCTTGTGGAAGCGGCGCAGGAACCCGCGCGCCTCCTCCGACACGGTGATCGTGTCGCCGCGCACGCTGCGGCCGACGATCGAGGCGATCTCCGACGCCTTCGCGACGCGGAACTCGTTCACGTCGACGAACCGCTTCCACAGCGCCCGGAAGGCGCGCTCGGCGCCATCCTTCGAGCCGTGCCGGGCGAGGATGAGCCAGATCACCTGCTCCGACGGGCTGCCCGGCGGGGCGGGAAGCTCCCGGCTCTGGGCCAGGAACTTGTCGAGCTCGGCGCGACGCTTGTCCTTAACCACGGATGCCGCGCAGCTTGAGCATCGACCGGACGGTCTCGGACGGCTTCGCGCCCTTGCTGATCCAGTACTTGGCGCGCTCCTCGTCGAGCTGGAAGCTCTTCTCGCGCTCCCGGATGAGCGGGTCGTACCAGCCGAGGTCCTCGACCGGCGTGCCGTCGCGACGCGTCGTGTGGTGGAACGCGCCGATGCGGTAGAAGGGACGGTTGGTCCGCCCCGTTCGCTTCAAACGCAGACGTACTGCCATGGATCACATCCCCGGGATTCCGGGGATCCTCCCTTTCTTCATCTCCTTGAGGATCTTCGCCTTCCGCTTCTCCATCTGGCGGGCGCCCATGCGCCCCATGAGCGTGCCCTTGATCTCCTTCATCTGCTTGCGCATCTGCTTGAAGGATTTCAGGAGCTCGTTCACGTCGTTCAACGTGGTGCCGCTGCCGCGCGCGATGCGCTGGCGCCGCTGGGCGTGGATCTCCTCCGGGTTCATGCGCTCGAAGGGCGTCATCGACTGGAGGATCGCCTTCTGGCGCGCGAGCATCCTGTCGTCCAGCTCCTGCTCGCCGAACGCCTCGGCGAGCTGGCCGGGGAGCTTCTTCACGAGGTCCTTCAGGCTCCCCATCTTCTGGACCTGCTCGAGCTGCATGAGCATGTCGTCCAGGTTGAACGACTTCAGGAACATGCGCTCGGCGACGCGCTGCGCCTCGTCCTTGTCGATCTTCTCCTGAGCCTCCTCGACGAGGCTCACGATGTCGCCCATCCCGAGGATGCGGCCCGCCATGCGCTCGGGGTGGAAGAGATCGAGCGCGTCGAGCTTCTCGCCGACGCCGACGAAGATCACCGGGCAGCCCGTCACGTGGCGGATCGAGAGCGCGGCGCCCCCGCGGGCGTCGCCGTCGAGCTTCGTCAGGATCACGCCGGAGAGGCCGAGCCGCTCGTGGAACGCGGCGCTGCTCTTCACCGCGTCCTGGCCCGTCATCGCGTCCGCGACGAGGTAGACGAGGTGCGGCTTCGCCTCGCGCTTCACCGCGGCGAGCTCCTCCATCAGCGGCTCGTCGATGTGGAGCCGGCCTGCGGTGTCGAGGATCACGACGTCGGAGCCCCGCTTCCTCGCCTCCTCGACGGCCCGCGCGCAGATCCGCGGCGGCCGGCCGCCCTCCTCGAAGTGCACGGGCACGTCGAGGCTCCTGCCGAGCACCTTCAGCTGCTCGACCGCGGCCGGGCGCTGGACGTCCGCCGCGACGAGCATCGGGTTCTTCTTGTGCTTCCGGCGGAGCCAGAGCGCGAGCTTGCCGCAGGTGGTCGTCTTGCCCGACCCCTGGAGGCCGACCATCATGATCACGGTCGTCCCGGAGACGTCGAACTCGATCCCCCTCGTCTCGCCCCCCATGAGCTCCTGGAGCTCGTCGTGGACGATCTTCACGAACTGCTGCGCGTGGGTGACGCCCTCGAGCCCCTCGCGGCCGACGGCCTTCGCCTTGACGGCATCGGTGAACGCCCGCGCGACCTCGAGGCTCACGTCCGCCTCGAGCAGCGCCCGCTTCACCTCGCGGACCGCCTCCTTGACGGAGTCCTCCGTGAGGCGGCCCGCGCCGCCGGTGAGGCGGGAGAAGAGGCCCGTGAGGCGCTGGGTAAGGGACTCGAACATGGGCGAAACCCCGCAGTTTACGGGCTTTTCGGGCCCGGTCAATTCGACGGGGTGCCCTAGGGGTCACTTCTAGCCCAGGGCTAGTCCTAGGCTAGTCCGGCACGGCCGCGATGCCGGCGTCGGTCGCGAAGTGCACCTCGGGCGGGCGGCCCTCGCCGACGAGCTCGCTCCGCGTCCAGCCCATGGCCGGGACCGGCGCGGCGGGGTCGTGGTAGTAGGTCACCGTGGCGCCGCTCCGGTGGCCGAAGATGGCCTTGAGGAGGAGCCTCTCCTCCCCGGAGCCCCACCTCTCCACCACAGGCCGGATCTCCGCGAGCCACTCCTGGGCGGTCAGCGCCCCCATCTGGCAGAGGGCGAGAGCCTCCGGCTGCCGGAAGGCCCACTCGCCGTCCTCGAGCTCCTCCGTCCCCGCGCGCAGGTGCGGCACCGGGGCCATGTCGTCGTCCGGGCGCGGATCCGCGACCGTCAGGAGGAACGTGTAGCGGAGCGGCAGGACGCCCTCGACGATCGGGCGGAGGATCACCCGCTGGCCGCGCGCGGCAAGGAGCGTCGGGTTCGTGAACGTCCACTCGACCTGCGCCCCAGTCTCCAGCCAGCCGAGGCGGCGGACGAGCAGCACACCCGCGGTGACGGCGAGGAGGAGGAGGATCGCGGCAACGGCCGCGAGCGCGCGCACGCTCATTTGCCCGCCTCCGGCTCCGTGCGCTTCGGCTTCTCCATCCGGTGGAGCACGAGCAGCTCGTTGCCGCGCTCCCACCTCGCGACGCCGAAGACCGGGACCTCCTCGGTCATCCAGTACCGTTCCGCGATCCCGGTGAGGCTCCTGCGCGGGATCACCGCCTCGACGAGGAAGCCGCGGACGGGAGACGGCGTGGGCCCCGACGGGGGACGCTCCTGCAGCGGGAACGTCGCGGTCGAGATGCGGGAGACGACCGCGCGCTCGCCGGCGGGGAAGTCGTCCTCGTCGTCGAAGCGCGGAGGGAGGAACCCCTTCATCAGCGCGCGGGGCTGGATGCGCAGGATGCGCTCCCGCGACGGGCCGTCCACGTCGCTATCCTTCACGAAGAGCACGATCTCCGGGCCGATCGTCGTGCCCTTCGTGACGATCACCTGCCGCACCTCGTAGTCGAGGTAGCCGAGCACCTTCCCGGTCGCGCGGTCGCGGCGCTCGTACCGGACCATGTCGCCGATCCGCGTGTCGTGGAGCGGCGGCCGGAAGACGGGCAGCGGCGGCGAGGGCCGCTCGAACCGCTCGAGGCCCCCGAGCAGATGGAGGCCGAGCCCCCCCGCGAGCAGGAGGCACTCGACGCCGATGACCCAGAGCAGCGCTCTCTTCAAGGCGCCTCAGACTAACCGGTTCCGGCGCGTTTGCCGCGGCAGGCAAGCGGACCCGGTCCCGGAGCCTGCAGGCTACACCCGCTGCTGCCCCTCCCCTTCCGAGACGCGGCTCGTGCGGGCGCCGAGGGCCCGGAGCTTCTCCTCGACCCGCTCGTAGCCGCGGTCCACGTGGTAGATCCGGTGGACCGTCGTCGTGCCCGCCGCGGCGAGGCCGGCCACGAGGAGCGCCGCGCCGCCGCGGATGTCGCTCGCCATCACCTGCGCGCCGTCGAGCTTCTTCACGCCGTGGATGATCGCGCTCGGGCCCTGGGTGCGGATGTCGGCGCCCATGCGCGCGAGCTCGGGCACGTGCATGAAGCGCTCGGGGTAGATCTTCTCGGTCACGACGCTCATGCCGTCCGCGAGGGAGAGCAGCGCCGTGAACGGCGCCTGGAGGTCGGTCGGGAAGCCGGGGTAGGGAAGCGTGGTCAGGTCGAGCGGCCCGAGGCGGCCGTCGCGGCAGATGCGGACGCCGGTCTTCTGGCGCTCGACGGCCACGCCGCACGCCTTCAGCGCCTCGAGGACGGCGCCCATGTGCGCGGGGTCGGCGCCCTCGAAGAAGGCGTCGCCGCCCGTGGCCGCGACCGCGGCCATGAACGTGCCCGCCTCCATGCGATCGGGGATCATCCGCCAGGCCGTGCCGCGCAGCCGGTCGACGCCGTCGATCACGACCCGGTGGCTCCCGATCCCCTCGATCTTCGCGCCGCACGCGACGAGGAAGCGCGCGAGGTCGCTCACCTCGGGCTCGCACGCCGCCCCCTCGATGATCGTCCGCCCCTCGGCGAGCGTGGCGGCCATCATCACGTTGGCGGTGCCGAGGACCGTGGAGCCGAACGCGCCCGAGAGGAAGATCTCGTCCCCCTTGAGGGCCCCCTCCGCCAGGACGTCGCCGCCCCTGATCGTGATGTCGGCGCCGAGCGCCTTCAACCCCTTCAGGTGGAGGTCCACCGGCCGGACGCCCAGGTTGCAGCCGCCGGGCATCGACACCTGCCCGCGGCCCCGGCGCGCGAGGAGCGGCCCGAGCACGCAGAAGCTCGCGCGCATCTCCTTGACGATCCGGTAGGGCGCCTCGACCGCACGCTGGTCCGCGACGGTGAGGGAGATCGTGCCGTCGGCGTTCTTCTCGACGGCCGAGCCCAGCTCCTGGAGGAGGCCGAGCATGGTGCGGATGTCCCTCAGGTCGGGGACGCCCTCGAGCCGGACCTCCCCGTCGACGAGGAGCGTCGCGGCGAGGATGGGGAGCGCCGCGTTCTTGGCGCCGGAGATCCTGATCCTGCCCTTGAGGGGTTGACCCCCCTCGATCACGATCGTGTCCATGGGCCCTTCCTTGGGGAGGCTGCCGCCCGGCCTCGGCCTCCCATGCGGGGCCTTCGGTCGGGCTCTTGCGGCACACCCTAGCTGCGTGGGGCGACGGTCCAGGCGGTTTGACGGCGTGTGCGGGCGCCTCTATCCTAATCGGCTTCCCGCGGGCCCCTTCCCGACAAACCGCGCCGGGGCCCCAACGCGTACGCACCGCCCGGAGGTTCCCCCCATGTCCACCGAGATGACCGTCGATATCGAACGCGCCCTCGACAGCGCCATGGCCGACGTGGGCGAGGCGCTTCATCTGCGCCGCAGGGTGTTCCAGGACCCCGACCTGCACCGCGCCCTCCGGGCCGTCGCGGAGGGGTCGGAGGGGGACGTGGACGCGAGGGGCGCTGCGCGACGGGCGACCGCGAACTTCCTCCTCGACCGCCACGACCGGGTGGGCGAGGACGCGCAGCGGAGCGAGGCGCCCCGCGTCCTCTACCTCTGGGGGCTCTCGGAGCTCTACCTCGACCGGCCGCTCCAGGCGGTCGAGGCGCTCAGGCTCTGCGTCCAGAAGGAGCCGCGCTTCGAGCCGGCACGGCTCGAGTACGCGGCGACGCTCGCGCTCGTCGGACGGCCGGAGGACGCGCGCGAGGCGATGGGCGACCTCGCCCGGCAGACCGACCGGCCGCAGGTGCTCTTCGCGCTCGGGACCATCGCCGAGGCGGAGGGGAACTACGCGCAGGCGGGCAAGCATTACGAGGACGCCCTCTCGCACGACCCCGAGCACATCGATTCCCTCTTCCGCCTCGCGTACCAGCACGACCTCTCGGGCGACGACGACGCCGCGATCGCCCTCTACGAGCGCGCGCGCCGCATCCGGCCGACCCGCGTCAGCGTGCTCGTGAACCTCGGCGTCCTCTACGAGGACCGCCACGAGTTCCCGCGCGCCGCGGAGTGCTATCGCGAGGTGCTCCAGGTCTACCCGCAGCACCCGCGGGCGAAGAGCTTCCTGCGCGACGCGGAGTCGTCGCGGTCGATGGTCGTCGACGAGGACATGGAGCGGAAGGAGGACCGCCGGAACCAGCTCCTCCGCACGCCGATCTCGGACTTCGAGCTGTCGGTGCGCTCGCGCAACTGCCTCGCGAAGATGAACATCCAGTCGCTCGGCGACCTCATCCAGCGGACCGAGGCGGAGCTGCTCTCCTACAAGAACTTCGGCGAGACCTCCCTCCAGGAGATCAAGGACATCCTCGTCGCGAAGGGGCTCCGGCTCGGCATGCGCCGCGAGGAGGTGCTCGTCGCCGAGGCCCTTGAGCCCGAGGTGACGCTGCCCGACATCGAGGCGCCGGACGCTCCCGAGGACCCCGAGGTGCTCAACATGCCGATCTCCGACCTCGACCTCTCGATCCGGTCGGCGAAGGCGGTGGCGACGCTCAGCGTCCAGACGGTCGGCGACCTCGCGCGCGTCTCCGAGGCGGACCTCCTGAAGCAGAAGAACTTCGGCTCGACGAGCCTCTCGGAGATCAAGGCGAAGCTCGGGAAGCTCGGCCTGTCGCTCCGGGAGTAGCCTCCGCCGGCCCGCGGCGGGAGCCGGCCACCGCGACCGCCTCGGTCCGCGGCCGCCTCCTGCGGCCTGCTCCTGGGCCCCCGGCCTGCTACGCTTCCCCGCGCCATGTACGAGTACCTGCGCGGGGAGGTCGCGGCCCGCGGCGAGGGCGCGACGGTCCTCGAGGTGAACGGCATCGCCTATCGCCTCGCCTGCTCCCTGTCCACGATCCGCAAGGTGCCTCCCAAGGGGCCCTGCCGGCTCTTCGCCCACCTCATCGTGCGCGAGGAGCGGCTCGACCTCTTCGGCTTCGCCGACGAGGCCGAGCGCCACCTCTTCCGCCAGCTCCTCCAGGTGACCGGGGTGGGGCCGGCAGCCGCCATGGGCCTCCTGTCGGCCTACGAGCCGGCAGCGCTCGCGTCGCACATCGCCTCGGGGGAGATCGCGCTGCTCGTGCGCGCCAAGGGGGTGGGGAAAAAGACCGCCGAGCGCATCGTGGTCGAGCTGCGCGACCGGCTGGCGAAAGGGGAAGGGCCCGGGAAACCCACGTCGCCCGTCGGCATCCGCGGCGACGCGGTCCTCGCCCTCTGCTCCCTCGGCCTGCCGCGTCCGGAGGCCGAGCAGCGCGTCTCGTCCGTGAAGGGCGAGGACCTCCCGCTCGAGGAGGTCGTGCGGCTGGCGCTGCGCTGAGGCCCGTGCGAACCCGCCGCAACGCGGCCGCGGGGGCGGCCGCGTACCGCGGCGTCCCTTCGGGTCTCGCTCGGCCTCAGTAGGATCGCCTCGGGCCCCCGGAGCCCCCCCACTTGCCCCCGCGAGGCGGTTTCCGGGTCTTGGTACCGTACCGCCCATGCAGGCACCCGTCGTCGCGATCAAGGACCTGAAGGCCCACGAGGGGAAGCCCGTCCGCGTCCAGGGCTGGCTCTACGCCCGGCGGTCGGGGAAGAAGCTCCACTTCCTCCAGATCCGGGACGGGACCGGGGTCGTCCAGGGCGTCGTCGGGCTCGAGGAGGCCGGCGAGGCGGTTTTCCAGCGGGCGGGGGCGCCCGGGCAGGAGGCGTCGATCGTCGTGACGGGCACCGTGCGCGCCGACGCGCGCGCGCCGGGGGGCGTGGAGCTCTCGGTCACCGATGTCGCGGAGATCGGCCCCTCGACCGACTACCCGCTCGGGAAGCAGACCCACGGGCCCGACTTCCTGCTCTCGAACCGCCACCTCTGGCTGCGCTCGCGGCGGCCCGCGGCGACGCTGCGCGTGCGCGACACGGTGATCCGCGCGATCCGCGACTACCTCCACCGCGAGGGGTTCGTCTGCGTGGACGCGCCGATCTTCACGCCGAACGCATGCGAGGGCACGACGACGCTCTTCGAGGTCCCCTACTTCGAGGACCAGAAGGCGTACCTGACGCAGTCGGGCCAGCTCTACATGGAGGCGGCCGCGATGGCGCTCGGCAAGGTCTACTGCCTCGGCCCCGCGTTCCGCGCCGAGCGCAGCAAGACGAGGAAGCACCTGACCGAGTTCTGGATGCTCGAGCCCGAGATCGCCTTCGCGGGGCTCGAGGACGTGATGCAGGTGATCGAGGCGCTCCTCTGCGAGATCGTCCGGCGCGTGCTCGCGGAGAACCGGGACGACCTCCTGACCCTCGAGCGCGACATCTCGAAGCTGGAGCAGGTCGTCCCGCCGTTCCCGCGCGTGACGTACGACGAGGCCGCCCTGATCCTCAAGCAGAAGAGCGGCTTCGTCTACGGCGGGGACTTCGGGGCGCCCGACGAGGAGGCTCTCGCGGCGGGCCACTCGAAGCCGCTGATGATCCACCGCTGGCCGCACGAGGTGAAGGCCTTCTACATGCGTCGCGACCCCGCGAACGAGAAGCTCGCGCTCGGGGTCGACGTGATCGCGCCGGAGGGATACGGCGAGATCGTCGGCGGCGGCGAGCGCGCGACCGACCTCGCGTTCCTCGAGCGCCAGATCGAGGCCCACAAGCTGCCCAAGGAGGCGTTCGAGTGGTACCTCGACCTGCGCCGGTACGGCTCGGTGCCCCACGGCGGCTTCGGCATGGGCATCGAGCGCACCGTGGCGTGGCTCTGCGGGCTCCCGCACGTCCGCGAGGCGGTCCCGTTCCCGCGGATGCTCTACCGCATCTACCCGTGAGGTCAGGCTGCAGGCTGTAGCCTGCAGGCGGCAGGTCGCTTCGGCCGCGGCCGATTGAAAAAGAAGGGGCGGCCCGTGTGGGCCGCCCCTTTCGGTTCTCGAAGAGCGGTTACCGGCTCCACCAGGAGACGATCATCACCACGCCGGGCGTGCTGATCTCGGTCCCGATCACGCCGCCCAGGTAGCTGCCCGTGCTCACGCGACCCTGACCGGCGTTCGCGACATAGTAGGTCGTGAAGCGCGGACCGCAGGGGGTGAAGTGGAAGGCCGTCTGGGGATCGCCCGTCACGTCGACGGGACCGAGGCCCGCGAGCAGGCTCGGGTTCGTGATCTGGAAGAGGTTCGTCGGGAACTCCGCCGTGACGTCCATCTCGACCAGCTGGTTGGCGCCGGTCTCGGCGACGAGCGCGGAGTAGGTGTAGCCGGCCGTCGCCTGGAACGCGCCCGTGCCGCTCGTGATCCACTGGATCGACGAGGGCAGGTCGAGGCCGGTGATCGAGTTGATGATCTTGTTCGGCGAGAAGTTGCTCGCCGACCCCGGCCGCACCGAGGGCGTGCTCGCGAGGTAGCCGGACGCGAAGAGCTCGACCGTGCCGCCGATGGACGAGATGAAGAAGTAGTACGAGCCCGTCGTCGTGCTGAACGGCGCCCATGCCACGTCGGTCGGCTGGGAGGAGAGGTTCACGCCGTCGAGGTCAGGCTCGATGGCGAGGCTCTGGTTGAGCCTCTGCAGCTCGGTGAAGTCCACCGTGTTCTCGCCGGCGTTGAGCGCGCACACGATCGGGTTCGCGCTGAGGTACGGGCTGTAGCACGGGAAGCCGGGCGAGCCGAGCGAAGCCGGCAGGCCCGTGATCTTCACCTTGCTCGGGCTCACGCCGACGTTGATCGTGCCGAGGACCGGGGGCCCCGGGGGCGAGGAGATGTCCTGCTTCTGGCGCGGGAAGACCGCCTTGAAGTCGTCCTCGCTGAGGATGAGCTTCGCCGTGCCGGCCTGGACCGCCGAGACGAGACCGCCCTGCGTCGCCCAGAGGTTCGCGCCCGTGTACCAGCGGACGTCCCGGACGTCGTAGACCGTCACGGTGTTCGCGCTGAAGTTCGAGACCACGAGGCGGCAGTTGGTGCTCGTGCCGATGGCCGTGAGCGCGACGCCGCCGGGGGACGGCGTGCCGAACCGCCCCATCGGGACCATGTTGAACGTGTCCACGACCACGATCTGGCCGCCTCCGATCGCGCCGCTCGCGGCGTAGAGGACCGGCATGGCGAATGTCGTGACCGGGAACACGCACTGGAAGCTGTAGAACGCGCTGTAGGGCCGCGTGTCGGTCGTCATGTCCACGAGGTCCGGGACCGGGACGCGGACGACCTTCGAGTTGAGGCCCGTGCCGACCGAGACGACCGAGTTCGGCTGGCGCGGCGGGTTCGGGCCGACCTGGTACTGGGTGCGGGACGGATCGACGTCGATCACGCCGACGCCCACGGTGTCGCCGTAGTAGACCGCGCCCACGTTGTTCGGGGCGAAGACCGCATCCGGGCGGGGCTTCGTCTGGAACGTGAAGCTCAGGTTCGGGCTGCCGGCCGGGATCAGGTTCCCCGCGGTGTCGGAGACGCCGGTGCCGACCGTCACGAAGCTAACCGTGATGGCCTGGCCGAGCGGGAACCCCGTGTTGCCCTTGCGGGGCGGGTCGGAGAGCAGCGTGCAGAACGGATCCTGCCAGTCCTCCGCGGTCATGTTGACCGGGAAGGCCCGGAGGTCCGGCCGGAACACGATGTCCGCGCCGTTGCGCGGGCTCACGCCCGAGCGGCCCGCCACGCCCTGCGCGTCGAGCTGGATGTTCGGGAAGTTGTTGCCCGGGCCGTTGCCGCCGTCCGTGTAGAAGTTCCCCGGGATCGGGGTCGGGGTCGCGGTGCCCGCGGGCTGGAACGACACGCTGATCGTGCTCGAGTTGACGGTGCTCGCGAGGATGGTCTCGGACATCGTGATCCGGACCTCCGCGTCGGGCTCGACGTTCGTCGCGCCCGGCACCGGCGCGGTGCTCACGACCACGGGACCGAGGTTGTCCTGGCCGACGCGGAAGAAGAAGAAGTACTCGGCGCCCTTCATGCCGTCGCCGTCCGCGCCGCGCACGCCCTGCTGCACGATGACCGAGTACTGCCCCTCGGGCAGCGGATTGCTCGGCGTGATGCCGCTCGGCGTGATGA
>JAKLKT010000057.1 GCA_023150495.1 Planctomycetota bacterium | reverse complement strand
CGGGCGACTTCCAGAGCGGCAAGACCGCGATCATCACCTACTCGCAGTTCCGCCAGCTCGGCCAGCTCGGCGCGCTCGACGAGATCGAGGTGCTGAGCTCGCCCGACCAGGTCGAGATCAAGGGGAAGCTCAACGAGGCCGCGTTGAAGCAGATGATCGAGCGCGGCTTCCCGGAGGCGCAGCGGGCGAAGCTCGGGCCCGGCGCCGAGGCGACCGGGTTCACCGAGGAGCAGGTGAAGATCCTCGACGGCAAGGAGCGCTTCCGCGTCGACGGCGTGCTGCGCGGCGTCGTCGAGGACCCGGCGACCTACAAGGAGTTCGGCACGTGGGTCCCCTCTCCCGTGAAGCTCAAGGAGCAGCAGTCGAGCCAGCTCTGGCCGACGTTCCTCTTCACGATCGCGCCGTGGCTCCTGATCGCGGCGTTCTTCTGGTTCTTCATCTTCCGGCCGATGCGGCAGGCGGGGGGCGCGGGGGGAGTGCTCTCCTTCGGGCGCAGCCGGGCCCGCATGTACACGCCCGAGATGACGAACGTGACCTTCGCCGACGTGGCCGGCATCGAGGAGGCCAAGGAGGAGGTCAAGGAGATCATCGAGTTCCTCCGGAACCCGCAGAAGTTCCAGCGCCTCGGCGGGCGCATCCCGCGCGGCGTCATGCTCGTCGGCCCCCCGGGCTGCGGCAAGACGCTGCTCGCGAAGGCGATCGCCGGCGAGGCGGGCGTCCCCTTCTTCGCGATCAGCGGCAGCGACTTCGTCGAGATGTTCGTCGGCGTGGGCGCCTCGCGCGTCCGCGACCTCTTCCAGCAGGCGAAGGAGAAGTCCCCCTGCCTCATCTTCCTCGACGAGATCGACGCCGTCGGCCGGCGGCGCGGCTCGGGCCTCGGCGGCGGGCACGACGAGCGCGAGCAGACGCTCAACCAGATCCTCGTGGAGATGGACGGGTTCGAGACCGACAAGGGGATCATCGTCGTGGCCGCGACCAACCGGCCCGACGTCCTCGACCCGGCGCTCCTGCGCCCGGGCCGGTTCGACCGGACGGTCACGATCGACCTCCCGGACGTGAAGGGGCGCGAGGCGATCCTCAAGGTGCACTCCCGCAAGGTGAAGATCGCCCCGGCCGTGGACCTCTCGCTGATCGCGCGCGGCACGCCGGGATTCTCCGGCGCCGAGCTCGAGGCGCTGATCAACGAGGCGGCCATCGCCGCCGCGATGGGCAACCGCGACTGGGTGACGCAGGGCGACCTCGACGAGGCGCGCGACAAGGTGCGCTGGGGCCGGAGCCGCCGCTCGCGGGTCATGACCGACGAGGAGAAGGCGGCGCTCGCCTACCACGAGGCAGGCCACGCGCTCGCCCACCACCTGCTGCCGGAGGCGGAGCCGCTCCACAAGGTCACGATCATCCCGCGCGGGAGGGCGCTCGGCGCGACGATGTTCCTGCCGGAGCGCGACCGCTACATCTGGGGCCGCCGCCGGCTCGAGACCGAGATCACGACGCTCTACGCGGGCCGGATCGCGGAGCAGATGTTCACGGGCGACCTCTCCACGGGGGCGGCCGACGACATCAAGCGCGCGACGGAGCTCGCCCGCCGGATGGTGACGCAGTTCGGCATGAGCGAGATGGGGCCGCTCGCCTTCGCGGAGGAGGAGGAGCACGTCTTCCTCGGCCGCGAGATCACGCGGACGCACAACCAGAGCGACGAGACGCTCCGCAAGATCGACGCGCAGATCCAGGAGATCAGCAAGCACTGCTACGAGCGCGCCCAGACGCTCCTCGCGGAGAACCGGACGAAGCTCGAGAAGCTCGCGAAGGCGCTCGTCCGCTTCGAGACGCTCAGCGCGGAGGAGGTCGACATCGCCCTCGCGGACGGCGACGTCGAGGCCTACCGCAACGCGCAGCGCCCCGCCCCGCCCAAGGCGGCGGGGGGCCCGAAGGCGGCGTCCAAGGAGCTGCCCGGCCTCGACCGCGGCCCCGCCACGGAGTTCGCCTAGCCGTGGCCCTTGGCCCTTGCGCCGAAGCCTCGGCGAAGGCGGGAGCCCCCCCGGTGTAGGCCCATGGGGCCCTCGGACGCCTTCTTCGAAGCGCTCCGAAGCAGGGACCGGGCCCTCGTCATGGGCGTCGTCAACGCGACGCCCGACTCCTTCTCCGACGGCGGGAAGGCGCTCCTCCCCGAGGACGCCGCCGCGGCCGCCCGGCGGATGGCGGCGGAGGGCGCCGCGATCGTGGACCTCGGCGGGGAGTCGACGCGGCCGGGGGCGCCCGCCGTGGACGAGGCGACCGAGCTGCGTCGCGTGGCGCCGGTGCTCGAGCGGCTCCGGGGCGAGATGCCGCTCTCGATCGACACGCGCCGGGCGGCCGTCGCGCGGCGGGCGCTCGACCTCGGGGCGGTGCTCGTCAACGACGTGAGCGCGGGAAGGGACCCGGAGATGCTCCCCCTCGTCGCGGCGCGCGGCGCGGGGATCGTGCTCATGCACATGCGCGGGGAGCCGGCGACCATGCAGGCGGCGCCCGCGTACGACGATGTCGTCGGCGAGGTCGAGGCATTCCTCCTCGGGCGGGCTGCGGCGGCGGCGCGCGCGGGCGTCCCCCGGGACCGGATCCTCGTCGACCCCGGGATCGGTTTCGGCAAGCGGCTCCCCCACAACCTTGCGCTCCTCGCGGCGCTGCCCCGGCTCGCGTCGCACGGGTGGCCCGTCCTCGTCGGGGTGTCGAGGAAGAGCTTCCTCGGGGAGCTGACCGGCAGGGGCGCCGGCGAGCGCCGCGACGGCACGACCGCCGCGGTCGCGCTCGCCGCCTTCCACGGCGCCGCGGTGGTGCGCGTCCACGACGTGCCGCCCGCGCGCGACGCGGTCGCGCTCGCGCAGGCATATCGGAGGGCTCTGCTAGAGTTGTAGCCCTTGGAAGACCTCCAGGACCTCATCAACCTCAAGAACCTCTTCCAGATCGGGTTTCTGTGGTTCATCGTCTACTGGATCCTCCGGTACCTGGAGACGACCATCGCCGGGGCCTTCCTCCGCACCGCGGGCCTCATCGCGTTCCTCCTCGCGTTCCTCGCGCTCCTGCTTTTCAAGTGGTTCGAGCTGACGACGCTCCAGACGATCTTCGAGTACTTCATCATCGTCACGTTCCTCTCGATCGTCGTGATCTTCCAGCCGGAGCTGCGCCACGGGATCACGCGGCTCGGCCGCTACAGGTTCCTCACGAAGATCCTGACACGGCGCGGGATGCGGCCCGACGAGCCGGGCTCCTCCGTCGCCGGCGAGATCATGAAGGCGGCGCGCCGCTTCTCGAAGAACCGGATCGGCTCGATGGTCGTCTGCGAGCGGGACGTCACGCTCCAGCCCTACATCGACCGCGCGGTGCGCGTGGACGCGGCCGTCCGGGCGGAGCTCCTCGACACGGTCTTCGCAACGCCCACGCTCCTCCACGACGGCGCCGTCATCGTGCGCGGCGAGCGCATCGAGGCCGCGGGCGCGGTCCTCCCGCTCACGCAGAACCCCGACGTCCCGAAGCGCTACGGCACCCGCCACCGCGCGGCGATCGGCATCACCGAGGAGTCGGACTGCGTCGTCGTCGTCACGTCCGAGGAGACGGGCACGGTCTCCTTCTGCTGGAACGGGCAGATCCGGCCGCAGGAGGACCTCGTCAAGGCGGAGGAGGTGCTCGACCTCCTGCTCGCGGGCCAGGAGCCGAAGGAGGAGAAGGCGGCATGAGCTGGTTCGGCGGCTTCTTCATGGGGCTCTTCACGCGCCACCTCGTCACGAAGATCCTCGCGCTGCTCCTCTCGATCGGCCTCTTCGGGTTCGTGCAGGCCTCCCTCACGGCCACGCAGGAGATCACGCGCCTCGTCCTCGTCCCGAGCATCGCGGAGGAGATCCGGGACAAGTACGTCCTGCTCTCGAGGCCCTTCGTCGTGAACGGCCTCACGATCCGGGGCGAGCAGAGCAAGGTCGAGGGGCTCGCGAGGCTCTACCGGAGCACCGACCAGCGCCTCCCGATCGACCAGCGGATCCTCAGGGACTACGAGAGGAACCGGTCGGACACCGGCGTGTTCGAGATCCCGATCGACGCCAAGCTGTTCCGCGACGAGGTGCTCTTCGGCAAGGACGTGACCGTCGAGCGGATCGAGGCCGGAAAGGTGATCCAGGTCGCGGAGATCGCCACGAAGCCCGCGCGCGTGGAGGTCGCCGCGGCGCTCCAGGGGCTCACCCACGCCGACTACGAGGGCAAGCTCACCTTCGTGCCGAACATGACCGCCGCGGAGATCCGCGGCCCGAAGCACGCGTTCCTGAAGGACACCGTGCGGATCGTGATCAACGTGCAGAAGATCGGGGACCGGATCTCCGCCGCCGCGAACCCGATCGTCGGGGAGACGGGCACGCTGGCCATCGAGGGCCTCTGCGAGATCGACTGGAAGCAGGGCGACATCAGTTCCGACCTCCAGGAGTACCTGCGCATCACGCCCGAGGGGGGAAGCCCGTTGCCCGTGACGGAGTTCCGGCAGAGGCTCGCCGTCTCCTGCGTCGTGACGAAGCGGCAGGAGACGATCACGCTACCCGAGATCCCGATCCAGATCCGGTACCCGATGCCGCAGACGTTCGACCTGCTCGAGCACTACGTCATGTTCACGCCGTGGTCGGACAAGGAGATGAGCGAAGGGTGGGTCCGGAACCAGCTGAAGGTGCGGCTGCCGGCGGCGCTGAGGAGCGACGAGGCCTTCCTCAAGAGCCTCGTCCTCGTCCTCGACGTCGCCACGGCGCGGGACCAGACCGATCTCGTGGGGGCCCGGGGGCCGAAGGAGCTCGGCGAGCGGCTCTACGTCCCCTTCTACCTCGACGTGCGGGACCGGGCCCGCGCGGAGGACCTCCGCAGCCTCCACCTGGAGGACGAGCCGGAGGCCCAGTTCAACAAGAAGAAGCCGTGAGCCCGAGCCCGGACTGTTCACGGTTTCCGCGGTTCCGCGCGGTCCATCCTGGCCGTCGGCCTCGATCCTCGTGAGCAGCTCGGGCCAGTCCATGGGTTCCGCGGGCACCTCCACGACGCGCGTCCTCGCGATCGACGTCTCCGGCCCCTGCGGGGGGGCCGCGCTCCTCGGCCCCGGGGGGATCCTCGTCGAGAAGGTCCCCCCCGCCGTCCGCCGTGGCCGGGACCTCGTGCCCGCCGTCGCCCGGCTCCTCGCCGCGCGGGGCCTGTCTCCGGGGGATCTCGACCTCGTCGCGTGCGGCGTCGGTCCCGGGTCGTTCACGGGGATCCGGATCGGGATCGCGACGGCCGCGACGCTCGCGTACGCCGCGGGCGCGCCGGTGCTCGACGTCCCCTCGCTCCACGGCGTCGCCGCGAACGCGCCCGAGGGCTTCGAGCGGGTCGTCGTCCTCCTCGACGCGAGGCAGGGTCGCGTCTTCCGCGGCCGCTTCCGCCGGGAGGGGGGGCAGCTCGTCGCGGAAGGCGAGTACGACGTCCCCGCCGCCGAGGAGGCGAGGGCGGCGCTCCCGCCCGGCGCGTGCGTGCTCGGCGACGCGCGGAGGTCCCATGAGGCCCTCTTCGCCGCCTTCCCCGGGGATCCCGACGCGCCGGTCCGCCCCGACGTGATCGCGCGCCTCGCGGCGGCGCGCTACGCCGCGGGCGAGCGCAAGCGCCCCGAGGAGCTTCGCCCGCTCTACCTGCGGCTCTCCGATCCGGAGCTGCGCCGCGCCCGCGGCTGAAACTCTGGTAGGATCCCTACCCGCCGCACGCACGCTCCCTTGTCGTTGTCGCACCGTAGGGTTTTGCCGGGCGCACCGCCCGGCGGGGCCCGGACAGCCCGGAGGGACATGCAGAACCGACGCGTGTGGGCGGAGATCGACCTCGACGCGCTCACCTCGAACCTGAACCGCGTCCGCTCGCTCGCCGGCGAGGGCAAGGGCGTGATGGCGATCGTCAAGGCGAACGCGTATGGCCACGGCGCCGTGCCGATCGCGTGGCACCTCGCCTCGCAGGGCGTCAACGCGCTCGGGGTCGGCGACTCCGAGGAGGCGATGGAGCTCCGCCGCGCGGGGATCTCCATCCCGATCCTCGTCCTCGGCACGATCATCCCGGGCGAGCTCTCCGACGTCGTCGACCACGACATCGCGGTGACCGTCCACAGCAGCGAGCGCGTGCGGCGCCTCGGCCGCGAGGCGCTGCGCGCCGGCCGCCCGGTGTCCGTCCACCTGAAGGTCGACACCGGCATGGGACGGCTCGGCTGCGCGCCGGGCATCGCCGTCGAGATCGCGCGGCTCATCCGGTCGACCGAGTTCCTCCGCTTCGACGGGCTCTGCACCCACTTCGCCTCGCCCTCGGATCCGAACATGACCGCGATCCAGGTGCGGCGGTTCGAGGAGGTGTCGCGCGCGATCGAGGCGGCGGGTATCCCGCTCCCGCCGCGCCACGCCTCGGCGTCGGGGGCGATCCTCCAGCAGGTGGCGCCCCACCTCGAGGTCGCGCGACCGGGGATCATGCTCTACGGCCTCGTGCCCGCGGGCATGGGACAGCCGGATGACGCCATGGGACTGCAGCCGGTCCTCACGCTCAAGACGCAGATCATCTTCCTCAAGGACTTCGAGGCGGGCGCCCCGGTCGGCTACGACGGCACGCACGTCACGCGCCGCCGCACGCGCGTGGCGACGCTGCCCGTCGGATACAACGACGGGTATCCGTGGAGCCTCTCGGGCAAGGGCGAGGTGCTCGTGCGCGGGCACCGCGCGCCGGTGGTCGGGCGCATCTCGATGGACTACCTCATGGTGGATGTCGGCCGGGTCCCCGGCGTCTCCGTCGGGGACGAGGTGGTCCTCATCGGCGCCTCGGGCGGGGAGCGCGTGACCGTGAAGGAGCTCGCGGACCGCGCGGGGACGATCCCCTACGAGATCCTGACCCGCCTCGGGAAGCGCGTGGCCCGCACGTTCCGGGGCGGGACGACCGCCGCGCCGGAAAAGGGCTTTACCGTCCTGAGACGGCCGGGCGTTTGGGAAAGCCCGTCCGCGCACCGATAGAATTCGGGTGGTTCCCCGGAGCCCCTCCATGGCCATGCCCCGCCGCCGCTTCACGCTCGGCCGCGCGTTCGCGCTGCTGATCCTCGGCGTCGGACTCGGAGCGACGATCTTCATCGCGCACCGGCTCCGCCCGGACACGCTCGAGCGGCAGGTCGCCGAGGCGCTCTCCGGGCTCCTGACGGCGGAGCACGAGTTCGACGACGTGGTCGTCGGCCTCGACACGGGCATCGAGATCACCGGGCTCAGGATCTACTATCCCGGCGGGGACCGCGTGACCGCCGCCGAGATCGAGCGACTCGTGCTCACGGTGGACCACGGGGATCTCCTCGCCGGCAAGGTGACGATCCGCCAGGTCGACCTCCACGGGATCCTGCTGCGCCTCAAGGCCGGGGAGACCGAGGACGGGACGCCCGCGATGCCCGGCATCTTCGCGGGCGACGGGCAGCGGGAGTCGTTCGAGCTTCCCGCGCGGTTGCCGGAGATCCGCATCCACGAGGGCGGCGCCGGGAGCCGCGTCGAGATCCTGGACGCGAGACCGCTCGCCCCGGGCGTTCCGCTCGCGCTCGACGTCCGGAGCGCCGAGGCGCACGCCGACGGGCAGGTCTACCGCCTCGTGGCGAAGCTCTCCGGCGCGCGCGTCTCGAACGTCGATCTGAACATCCAGTTCAGCCGCACCTCGCGGACGATCGTCGTCAACCTCGACGCGACCGGGCTCCACTGGCGCCGCGACGACGTGCTCCTGCTCTCCGAGAAGGTGCGGCGCGCGCTGCCGCCGGTCGAGTTCGGCGGAGAGGCGGACGTCCGCGCCGTCGCCGTCCTCGGGCTGCCGATCGAGCTCCGCTCGCTCACGGTGGACGCGGACCTCGGCCGCCTCCACGGGGTCTTCGGCAACGTGCACACGTGGGAGCGCGTCGGGCTCCCGTTCGGCGTCCAGGACGGCGAAGGGAAGCTCGTCTACCGCGACGGCAACCTGCGCCTCGAGCGTTTCGGCGCGACCTACGTGAGCCCCTCCGGCGCGCACGGCCGCATCGAGGCGACGACCGCCCTCTCGTTCGTCCCCGCGGGCATGCACCTCGACCTCTCGCTCAAGGGCCGCGGGCTCGAGGGCTCGACCGAGGACCTGCGCCACCTCCTGCCCCCCGACATCGTCGAGTCGATCGTCGAGAAGTTCCTGCCCGCGGGCACGTTCGACTTCGACCTCTCCGTCTCGCAGCGGCCCGCCACGCCGGAGAAGGTCGTCGCGCGGCTCGCGATGCGCGACGGCCAGTTCAACTACGCCGGGCAGCTCGACAAGCTCACGGGCAAGCGGTTCGGCTTCAGCTACCCGGTGGAGCGGTGCGACGGCAGCTTCCGGATCGAGACCCACGTGCCGACGCCGCACGGGCTCGCGGACGTGATCCAGATCGAGTCCCTGAAGGGCTCGAACCAGATCGCGCGACCGCAGCCGGGCGGCCCCGAGGACGTCGCCGTCGAGGCGCACGGGACGGTCGTGACCTACCTCGGCGAGGCCGGGGAGGAGCCCGAGGACATCGACATCACGATCGACGTTCGGGATCTGCCGATCGACGCGAAGCTGGCGCGCGCCTTCGCCACCACGCCGGCGGGGATGCCCTACCGGGACTTCGACCTGAGCGGCCACGCTCCCCGCGTGTCGATCCGCATCCAGCGCGACGCCTTCCGCGAACCCGAGGCCCGGGCGTCGTACGACGTCACGCTGGAGGGCTGCCGGCTCGCCTACGAGGGGTTCCCGTTCCCGATCGAGAAGGTCGGGGGCAGGATCGTCAGCAAGGACATCCCCGGCAGCGTCGCGGGCAAGTCCTCGCGCGTCCTCATCCTCGAGGGGCTCAAGGGCGTGGCGCCCGAGGGGGGCACGATCGAGGGGCGCGGCGAGGTGCGGCAGGACGAGGAGGGCTCCCAGTTCCTCGACCTCTACATCCACGCCGAGAAGATCACGATCGGCGCCGATCTCGAGCGCGCGCTGCTCGCGTCGCGCGCCGCGGGGACCGGCGTCGCCGACCTGTGGCGCAGCCTGCGGCCGTACGGCTTCCTCACCGCGACGGCGACGCTCTCCGGCCCCCAGAGCGCGCACATCGTGATCGACCTCTCGCAGCTCGCGCTGCGCGGCTACCAGGAGATCGAGTGCCCGATCACCCACCTCGACGGGTCGGTCGCGTACGACCTGCACACGATCAAGCTGCAGCACCTGAGCGGCCGCATCTTCGACGCCCCGTTCCAGATCTCGGGCGAGTTCTACGACACGGGCGCCTTCGACCTCAACGGCGCCGTGGACGGCCTCGTCCTCCAGAAGGCCGTGCAGCGGATCCTCGAGGCCGTCGCCCCGTGGGCGGCACGCGCGATCGAGCGCCTCAAGATCGAGGAGGAGTCCGCGCTCGACCTCATCCTCAAGTGCGAGCGCGCCGACGCGGACAGCCCTGTGAACCTCGTCTTCTCCGTCGACGACCTGAACGTCCGGAGCCGGCTGATGGACCTCGACCTCCTGCTCCAGGGGGGCCCGGTCGACGTCTCCCTCGACCGGATCACGGCGAGGAACCTCCACGTGCGGGCGAGGAACGGCGAGCTGCGCGTCCACGAGGTCGTGGTGCCGCTCGACCAGCGGGAGCGGACGTGGGCGGTCCTCGACGCGACGAACCTCGACCCCTCCGAGCACTTCGAGCGCCTCTTCGGCCCCGGCATCCGCGAGTCGCTCGGCAGCAACGCCCGGCTCGACCTGACGGGCTTCCGCGCGGAGTACGTGCGCGCCGAGGGGAAGCTCATCCTGTCGGGCGCGGTCGACCTGAGGCGCCACGCCGCGACGGAGGGCGTCGACCTCGAGCCGATCGGGCAGGTCGGATTCAGCCCGCTCACCCTGACGCTCCCGGAGTCCGAGTCGGATCCGCTCGCCTTCGCCGGCGTGATCGAGTTCCGTCAGCTCAACTGCAACGTGCCCATCTCGATCCGCGACCTCGCCGGCGAGCTCCACGTGGCGGAGGGCACGCTCGCGCCCGAGTTCACGGTCGACGGAGCGCTCCGCAACGCCAGCGCGACGCTCTTCGACCGCGAGCTCACGGGCATGTCGCTCAACTTCACGTACCGCCCCGACTACATCCACCTCGGCAACATCGACGGCAAGGTCTATGGAGGCGACTTCGAGGGGGACGTCGAGGTCTACCTCGAGGAGCCGCGCTCGTTCAAGACGCGTTTCCAGGCGCGCCACGTCCGGCTCGGCGACATGCTCCGCGAGGACCTCCCGCGCGGCGACCCGATGTCGGGCACCGTGGAGGCGCGCCTCGAGTTCGAGTCCCCGAGCGGCGACGTGAAGGACATGCGCGGGCGGGGCCAGATCCGCGTCCACGAGGGCTCCCTCTTCCGGGTCCCCGGGCTGCGGCCCGTCCTCGCGGTGCTCTCGCGCGTGACGCCCCTCGACGACGAGCCCCGGTTCACGCGGGCGGAAGCGGACTTCACCGCGGCCGGCGAGGAGATCAGGCTCCACCACTGCCGCCTCTCGACGGACCTGAACGACGTCGACGCGGAGGGGACGATCTCGATCTACGGCGACCTCGACCTCGTGGTGGAGCCCAAGGTCACGCGCATCATCGACCTGCCCCGCCTCATCAACATCCCGGTCCTCTCGACGCTCAGGGATCTCTGGCACAAGGTCGCCTA
>JAKLKT010000056.1 GCA_023150495.1 Planctomycetota bacterium | reverse complement strand
CGACGTCGCCCGCAAGCTGATGATCCGGCACAAGATCCACCATGTGCCGGTCCTCCGCGGGAACGAGGTCGTGGGGATGCTCACCGACCGCGACTTGCACCTGATCTCCTATCTCGCGAACGACCTGCTCCGCGAGGCGGACCTGGTCGCGGGCGACGCGTGCGTGCCGGACCCGTACACGGTGGCGCCCGAGACGCCGCTCGAGGAGGTGCTGCACGACATGGGCAGGCGGCGCATCGGCTCCGCGCTCGTGGTGCGGAAGAACCGCCTCATCGGCATCTTCACGGCGCACGACGCCTGCACGCAGCTCGCGCACATGCTCGGGGCGATGACCGTCTTCGAGTAGACGGCGCCGGCCCGGGATCCCGCCGACCCTCGCCGCATGCGGGGGCGGCGGGATCCCGTCAGGCGGGCTTGCGGAGCGTCATCGAGATGTTCGGCGCGACGAGCCCGACGGTCAGGCCGAAGGGCGCGAGCGCGCGACCGACCGCCGCGGCGACGAGGCACTTGCCCTTCGACGCGCCCATGCGCCGGCGGGCCTCGACGTAGGCCCGGCCCCGATCCTGCACGTCGAGGTTCCGGTACCCGCGCCCGAGGCCGCGGCGCAGCTCCCAGGGCCAGAGGCCGCGCTGGATCGGCCCCTTCGCGACGAACCGGTCGATCCACCGCGGCAGGTAGTTCACGAGCCACCGCGCGGAGTGGACCTCGCGCGGCGGGAACCGGCTCGCGGTCGCGGTGATGACGATGAGCCCGCCGGGCTTGAGCACGCGGTCGAGCTCGCGGAGGACGTCCGGCAGGATCGGGTGGTCGACGTACTCGAGCACGCTGTTGCACGTGACGACGTCGAAGGCCGCGTCCGGGAACGGCAGCTTCGAGGGCGTCCGATCGTTCAGCACGAACCGGATCCTGTCGCCGACTCCGTAGCGCGCGGCGTTCACCTTCGCCACCTCGTGGAGGCGCGGGCTCACCTCGATCGCGGTCACGTTCGCGCCGAGATGGGCGAGGACGATCGACGTCGCGCCCATGTTGTGGCCGAACTCGAGGCACGCGCGGCCGTCGAGCGGGTCGGGAAGCAGCTCGTAGATGTGCCGGCCGTGCTCCCACTCGTACTCGACGTACCGCCCGAACCAGATGTCGTCCGGGTCCTTCGAGACCTCGCGCGCGATCTCGCGGAAGCGGGCGTCGGCGGCGGGGTCCACCACCTGCGGGGCTCTCCGTGCGTCCGGCATGGGCCGATTCCCGTATCGGCCGCCGGCATCCCCCTGCCTGAGCCCCCCCCGGCCCCCCCCTTACCGCCGCCGGAGGCTGGCGGCACCTTCCTCGCGCGGTTAGGACTATGGCATGGCGACGGTCCGGATCGAGGATCCTCCCGCGATGAACATCCTCGGGCTCTTCCTCGCCTCGGCGCTGCGCCGGAACCTCGCCGGCAAGGGGAAACCGGGGGGGCTCCGGGGGACGCTCGCGATCGAGGCGGACGGGATGCGCGCGGCGATCCGCTTCGAGGAGGACGGCGCGACGGTGACGCGGCGGGAGGAGCCCGCCCGCGCGACGGTCACGGGCCCGCTCCCGCTGCTCGTGAAGGCGGTCGTCCGGCCGACGCCCTTCCTCCTGCTGAGGCTCCGCGTCCGCGGCAGCCGCATCTTCGCGCTCCGCGCGCTGGGGCTCCTGAAGCCGTGAGGGAGGATCTCGTCCGGATCTTCGGCGGCGTCGTGGAGGACGTCGCCGCGCACGCGGGCGACATGACGGAGAACGAGCCGCGGCTTCCGGCGTTCGTCGTCGAGGCGACGCGCGTCGAGCAGGTGCCCGAGCTCCTCCGGCTCGCGTCCGCGCGCGGCGTCCCGGTGACGCCGAAGGTCACCGGCCTGAACATCGGCGGCCTCGCGATCCCCGCCGAGGGCGGGATCGTCCTCGACCTCCGGAAGCTCGACCGGGTCGAGATCGACCGCCACAACATGGTCGCGTGGATCGAGCCGGGCGTGTCGTGGGAGAAGCTGAAGGAGGAGGCGGGCAAGCAGGGCCTCGCGCTCGGCTTCCCGCTCGCGCCGCCCGAGACCTCCGTCCTCGCGTGCGCGCTCATGGACGGCCTCTCGACGATGGCGCTCGCGCACGGGAGCTACAACGACTGGGTCCACGGCGTCGAGGCGTACCTCGCGGACGGCACGAAGGTCGTGACCGGCTCGGCGGCGATCAGCGGCCGCCCCATCTCCCGCGGGCCGCTTCCCGACCTCACGGGGATGTTCCTCAACTGGCACGGCGGCACGGGCGTGGTCACGCGCCTCGCGCTCGCGCTCTGGCCGAAGCGCGCGTTCCACGAGCGCGAGATCCTGCCGTTCCGGGACCTCGAGAGCGGGATCGCGCTCATGCGGGCGGGCGCGCGCACGGGCCTCTTCGACGACCTCGGCGGCCTCTCGTGGCCCGCGGCGAAGTGGGCGTTCGGCCTCGACCGCCTCGGCCCGCGCGACCCCCGCGAGCCCGAGCTCTACGTGATCGCCGACTACGGCGCCGACACGAAGGCGGAGATGAAGGTGAAGGAGGAGCGGCTCCGCGAGCTGGCCCCCGGAGCCCCCCCCATTCCCGTCGCGGAGCTTCTCGCGCTCGCGCCGGACTTGGCACCCTTCGCCGAGCTGCCCACGCGGCTCGGCTTCCTCATGGATCACGAGGGGGGCGGGTTGACGTGGATCGGCACGTTCGGGCCGATGGAGCGCCTCGAGGAGGGCGCGCGGGCCGGGATGAGGATCGTGGAGGGCTCCGGGAACCCGCCGCTCGTCGTCGTGCGGCCGATGAAGGGCGGGCACTACGCGGTGCTCCGGTTCATCTTCCGGTTCGACAAGGCCCGCGACACGGAGCGGGTAAGGGCGTTGATGGTCGAGCTCGGGCGAGCGCTGATGGATCTCGGATACGTGCCGTACAAATGTCCGGCATCGCTCTACGGGGAGGTCGCGCGCCGGATCGACCCGGGATTCCGCGCGCTGATGGAGAAGCTGCGGAAGGCGATCGACCCCAAGGGGATCCTCAACCCGGACCGCTGGAAGCTGCCGTAGCGCCTACTCGCTCTCGATGCGCCTGAGCTCCTCGCGGAGCCACTCCCTCGCGCCCGTCTCCTCGCCGCCCTTCGGCCGCACCTTGTACTCGACGCCGGTCGTCCACGAGGCGCCCGCGACCCGGTCGATGAACTCGTCCACGGTGTCCACGACCGCGCGCGCCGCCTCGTACTTCCCGCGGATGTGGTCCGCGGCCTCCTTGCCCGTGTACTCCTTCCCGTCGCGGAGGAAGACCGCGTCCGACGCCTCGATGGCGCGGATCAGCGCCTCGATCCGCGTTCGCGTCGCCGCGAGGCTGTCGATCTCCCCGGGCGCGACCTCGCGCACGGCGACGCGGATGTAGTCGTCGCCGATCAGCTCGTTCACGAGCCGCTCCACGACGAGCTTGTAGTGCCTCTCGCCGAGGTCGAACCGCGCCTCGTCGCCCTGCACGAGGATGACGTCGTCGAGGAGCGTCGTGCCGTCCGCGGCCGTGAGCGAGAGAGGGACCCGCGGGCCGCCGATGTCGTCGATCCGGATCCGCAGGTAGCCGCGCGACCCGGGCACGTCCGCGGAGGAGCGCTGGCGGACGCTCACGCCCGTCGCCATCCCCCTGGGATCGAGGGCCGTCGGGACCGCGCGGAGCGCGATCGGCACGTCGCGGCGGCCGACGGGGCAGTTGAGCGTGAGCAGGCCGTCGCGGCTCCACGCCTCGCGGAGCGCGTCGTCGAGCGCGAGGACGTGCGTGCCGGGCTCCTTCGCCGGCTCGAGCCGCACCTCGCGGTCCCCGACCTGCGCCTCGACCGGGCGCTCCGCGCCGCAGCGGACCTCGATCGCGTCGATCTCCGCCGGGCGGTGCCAGCCGTCGGGCCCCGGGTCCTGCTCCCTGGACTCGATCGTCCACCGCTCCCACGAACCCACCTCCTCGCCACGCGCCTCGCGGTCGAGGAGCGCCGCGAGCGCGTCCACGCGACGGAGGGACAGCGCCCGCCGCTTGCCCCCGCGGACGACGTGCAGGCGGAGCGGCGGCTCGGCGTCGCCCTGGAGTCCGTAGCGGATGGCGATGCTCTCGACGACGGCCCCGTCGTCGTACTCGGCGTAGACGCGGAGCGTGCCCGACGGCCCCGCCGCCTTCGCGAGAGCGGCGACGACGGGGTCGGCGAGGTTCGCCTGGTACTTCCCCTCGCCGACCTTCGTGAGGTGGAAGCGGCCGGGCGCGTCCTTCCCCGCCGCGAGCCAGACGAGGCGCGCCTTCCCTCCCTCGAGGGTCGCCGTCACGATGGCGTTCTTCCCGGAGGGCAGCGGGAAGAGGAGCTCGTCCGGGACGCCCGCGAGCCCGACGGTCGGGCCGGGGTTGCCGAGAGCGGCGGACGCGAGGAGAACCGATGCCAGCGCGATCGCCCGTGCGCCTGCCATGAGCGCCTCCTTCGCCGGGCCACATCGTACCCCCGCCGGGAACCCCCTGCGCTCCCCGCGGATCCGGTCTACAATCCCGGCTTCGCGATCGGCTCGCGCGCAGGGAGGGACCATGGGCGGCAAGGTGGTGTGGCACGACCTCAACACGAGGGACACGGCGAAGGCGAAGTCGTTCTACGCGGGCGTCTTCGGCTGGGAGGTGCGTTCGCGCGAGATGGGCGCGACGAAGCACGACTTCCTCTACATGGGGGAGGAGGGCTTCGGCTGCCTCGTGAAGCAGGAGGAGAAGGACCCGATGCCGCCTCACTGGGTCGCGTACGTGCAGGTGGACGACCTCGACGCGGCGGTGAAGCGGGTCAAGCGCGGCGGCGGCTCGGCGCCCGTGCCGCGGATGGCGATCAGCGGGACGGACGCGTTCGCGATCCTCGTGGATCCGCTGGGCGCGACCTTCGCCGCGTACACGACCGAAAACCCGCTGCCGCCCGACTACCCGAAGCAGGGGCCCGGCCTCTTCTGCTGGGAGGAGATCCTCACCACGGACCCGAAGCGGGCGCTCGCGTTCTACGCCGAGGTGTTCGGCTGGACGCACGAGACCGTGCCGATGCCGATGGGCCCCTACCACATCCTGAAGGCGGGCGACGCGCACGTCGGCGGGATCATGCAGATGCCGCCGGGCGCTCCGGCGAAGCCGCACTGGCTCTCCTACGTCGCGACGGGCGACGTGGACAAGACGGCGGCGAAGGCGACGAAGCTCGGCGCGAAGTCGTGCGTGCCGCCGACGGACATCCCGGGCATCGGCCGCTTCTCCGTCCTCGCGGACCCGCAGGGCGCGATGTTCGCGCTCTACAAGTCGGCGCGGTAGGGCCGGGGAGGCGGAGGGGGTCCGGGGGCAGCGGCCGCCGGCTCTCAGCTCGCGACTTCGAGCGCCACGATCCGGTACTGGCCCACGGGGCCCGCGCGCGACTCGAGAATGCGGACGCGCCCGGGCGGCTTCCTGCCCACGGCCTTCCGGAACGCGTCGGGGTCCGGCGTCGGCTGACCGTTGACGGACTCGACCACGTCGTTGACGAGGAGGCCGCCCCTCGCCCACGCCGACCCGCCGCCCAGCCGGGTGATCTGCACGCCGTCCGGGATGTAGCAGTGGCCCACGACCTCGATCTCCGGGGCCGCGGCGCGCGGCGGCGTCGCGCATCCGGCGATCGCCGCGAGGAGGAGGATCCGTCTCATGCATCCTCTCCACGCGGCTCCGCGTCATCGCGCCGTCAAACACGGCGCTACGGTGCCGGCTGGCTCGCCACGCCGAAGCGGCGCCGCAGGCGGCGCGAAGGCGGGCCCCCGGAGCCCCCCCGCTTCCGCCTGCGGCGGGCTTCCGTGCGGCGCTAGAATCGGCGCCTTGCGCGGCAAGCGGCTTCGCAGGCTGTCCGTCCGGCTCCCCGCAGCTCTCCTCGCCGCGTTGCTCGTGCTCGTCATCACGCTGGCGGTCCTCTGGAACGTCGTCCTCGTCCACGACTACAACCGGATGAAGGAGCTCGCGGGCGGCGCCACCTTCCACACGATCTTCATCGCGCTGGGGAGCGCGCTCCTGCTCGCGATCACCGTGCTCGCGACCATCCTCGGCATCCGGCTCATCTCGAACCTCCGCTGGAGCCAGCGCCAGTCGAACTTCCTCGCGTCGGTGAGCCACGAGCTCAACAGCCCGCTCTCGTCGATCAAGCTCTTCACGCAGACGCTCCAGCGCGAGGGGCTCTCGGAGGGCGACCGGGCCCGGTTCACCGGGAAGATCCTCGTCGACACCGAGCGGCTGTCGCGCATCGTCGCGAACATCGTGCGCGCGGCGGAGGTGGACCACCGCGGCGAGGATCTGACGGTCGCGCCGACCGAGGTCGACCTCATGGCCTACCTGCGCACGTACGTCGACGACGCCCGTGCGGTCCACGGCGGGGACCTCGAGATCTCGCTCTCGGGCGACGAGGCGTGCGTCGAGATCGACCCGCTCATGTTCCGGCAGGTCCTCGACAACCTCGTCGACAACGCGATCCGGTATCGCGCGCGGACACCGGCGCAGGTGGAGATGCGCGTCGTGCGCGACGGCGACTGGACGGAGGTCCAGGTCGCGGACCAGGGCATCGGCGTCGGGCCGGAGCGCCTCGACCGGATCTTCGAGCGGTTCAACCGGCTCGAGGAGGGGCACCCCGTGAAGGGGCGGCGCGGCATGGGGATCGGCCTCTCCATCGTGCGCTCGATCGTCAAGAGCCACGGCGGCACCGTCGGCGCGCGGAGCCAGGGGCCGGGCCGCGGCACGACGATCTGGATCCGGCTGCCGGCGGTAAGGCGCGCGGAGGTGCCCGCGTGAGCCGGGTGCTCCTCGTCGAGGACGACGACCACCTGGCCGAGGGCCTCGCCTTCAACCTCAGGAACACGGGCTACGAGGTGGAGACGGCGGCGAGCGGCGAGGCGGCGCTCCAGGCGACCGAGCGGCAGGCATTCGACCTTGTCCTGCTCGATGTGATGCTGCCCGGCATCGACGGGCTCGAGGTCGTCCGGATGCTCCGGAAGGCGGGGAACAGGAAGCCCGTCCTCATGATCACGGCGAGGAACCGGGCCGACGACGCGATCGCGGGCCTCGACGCCGGCGCGGACGACTACATCACGAAGCCGTTCGACCTCGACGAGGTGTTGGCCCGCATCCGGGGCGCGCTCCGCCGCGAGGTGTGGGCGCGGAGGGGCCCCGGGGAGGAGGCGCCGAGGACGCTCGCCTACGGGCCCTGGACGGTCGACTTCGCGAGCTTCGTCGCGAGGGCCGGGGACGGGCGCGAGCAGCCGCTCACGGCGACCGAGACCGCGATGCTCCGGCTCTTCGCGAAGCGGCCGGGCGAGGTGATCTCGCGCGAGACGTTCCTCCGGGAGGTGTGGGGGCGCACGGGGGAGCTCGAGACCCGCACGGTGGACAACTTCGTCCGCAAGCTGCGCCGCGCGCTCGAGCCCGACCCGGCGAAGCCGCGCTACATCGTCTCGGTGCGCGCCGCGGGCTACAAGTTCGTCCCCTGAAGTTACACAGCGGAGACAAACGTTACCCGTTTGTGGGTTGCGACGACGCGGCCGCGTTCGAACATGGAACGGTTGTCGAACGCCGTCGGCTACGTCGGTTTCGGCGGGTACGTCCCGCCGACCGAGCTCTCCAACGCGGACCTCGAGCGGATCGTCGACACGGACGACGAGTGGATCCAGCGCCGGACCGGGATCAGGACCCGCCGGATCCTCGCGGAGGGCGAGACGATCCTCGACATGGCCGTGCGCGCGGCGCGGGCGGCGCTCGCGGACGCGGGGGTCGATCCCGCGGAGATCGACGACATCCGCGTCGGCGTCAACACGTGGCTGCGATTCCCGAGCCTCGCCGCGCGGCTCCAGGAGGCGCTCGGCGCGCCGCGCGCGTCGGCGGCGGACGTCTCCGCCGGCTGCGCCGGCTTCGTCTACGCGGTCGAGCAGGCGTACCACCGGATCCTCGTCGAGAAGGCGCGCTACGGACGCGAGACGATCGCGCTCGTCGTCGGCGTGGACGGCCTCTCCCACATCACCGACTGGACCGACCGGCAGACGTGCGTCCTCCTCGGCGACGGCGCGGGGGCGGTCGTGCTCAGGCACGTCCCGACGGGCGGCATCCTCGCCACGCACACCCATGCGGACGGCCGATACGGCGACGTCCTCTGGTCCGATTGCGTCCTCTCGGGGCAGGCCAACGGCAGCCCGAAGACCTTCACGCACGAGACGACGGGCCCGCGCGCCTACCTCCACATGGACGGGAAGAAGGTGTTCGCGGTCGCCGTCGAGACGATGGTCGACGACGTCCTCCGCGTGATCGGGAAGCACCGCGATGCCACGGGCGAGCGGATCGGGATCGAGGACGTCGACTACGTCTACCCCCACCAGGCGAATCTCCGCATCCTCGAGATGGTCGGGAAGCGCCTCGGCGTCCCGATCGAGAAGGTCTACACGGAGGGCGTGGTGCGGTACGGCAACACGTCCACCGCCTCGATCCCGCTCGGATACTGGGACAACCGGAAGACGCGGGGCGCGGGCCGGCTCGAGGTCGACGTGGCCTTCGGGGCGGGCTTCGCCTCCGGCGCGATCCTCCGGCGCACCTGATCAGGGGGGGCTCCGGGGGCCGAGGCGCCGCCCGAGATCGCGCAGGCAGGTCTCCATCGTCTTCTCGTATCCGAAGACGAAGCGCGCGAGGACCCTGAACAGCGGATTCGTGATGAAGCCGCGCTCGGTGATCGTCACGCGGGTCCCTTCGCCCTCGCGCTTGAGCTCCCACGTCCACGACCCGCCGAAGCCGAGCCCCTCGTCCGCGATGCGGCCGACGAGGCGCTCGGGGGCGCGCTCCTCCTCCACGACGTACGTGACCGCCCCGAAGCCCGACACCTCGCGGTAGCGCCGCTTCCCGTCGAGCGGCGGCAGGGCCTCCACGGAATCGAGGCCGGTCCGCCATTCGGGCGCCTTCCCCGTGTCGACGAGCACGGCCCAGACCCGCTGCGGCGACGCTGCGAAGAGCGCGCTCCGGCTCGCGACGTGGCTCCGCGGCACGAAGAGGCCGACGATCAGCAGGACGACCACGACCGCGAGGAGGACGGCGAGGACGATGAGCGCGATCTTCACGGCTTCGGGTCCCTCCGCATCCGGTCGGCCGCCGACGCGAGGAGAGCGAGACCCCCGATCGCCCTGCTCCGCTCGCGGGGCGCGAGCCTCGCGAGCAGGATCCCCACGCGCCCCGCGTCGAGGATCGAGGTGGCGGCCATCGCCTCCTCGCCGCGGGGCGTGAGCCGGATCTCCGTTCCGCGGCCGTTCCTCGACCGCGCCACGTAGCCGAGCCCCTCGAGGCGGTCGATCGTCTCCGTCATCGTGGAGGGTGCGACGCCCATGTGCTCCGCGAGGTCGCCGGGGTTCCTCGGCACCTCCCCATCGAGATGCCCGAGGAGCATCGAATCCCTGTCGGAGAGCGCGAACCCGGTCGAGCGCGCGCGCGCGTGCCGGACGTGGCACGCGTGGTAGATCCGCGGGTAGAGGCGGAGGATCTCGAGGACGTCGCGGTCGCTCATGACGCGCGTTGTAGGCGCGGCCGCGCGTTTCGTCAAACCGAACGGTTCCGGATCAGGCTGCGGCGGATCTTGAGCCCGCGGCGGCGCAGCTGCTTCAGGTGCTCCGGGCCGAGGCCCAGGCGGTCGGGCGTCATCGTGCCGTGGGGCAGGATGCGCCGCGCGAGCGCGTGGGCGATCGCGGCCGTCGGGTAGCCGGTCGTCTGCTCCATCGCCGTGAAGCCCGTCCTCTCGTCGAATTGCTGCACCATGCGGTAGCGGATGCCCGCGCCCTTCGCGTCGGTGACGTCGCACTGGAGGAGCGCGATGTCGCGCACGGCCGGGTCGTCGAGCCGGGGCCCGACGACCGCGTGGAAGACGTCGCGCGGCACGACCTTCGCGCGGCCGACCGCGACCGGCTCGAGCGAGAGCAGCCCGAGCTCGATCATCGGGCGCACCTTCGCGAAGTGGCCCTTGTACCGGATCGTCTTGTACTCGTAGGTCTCGAGCTTCCCCCTGTAGCCCATGGGCGCGAGGCTCGTCCCGCCCGACGTCAGGAAGCACTCGAGCGGGCCGAGCCTCTTCGGACCCTTGCAGGGCTCGAGCTCCGTGAACGCCTCGACGCGCACGACCTTGCCCTCGCGGAGCATCAGCGCCTCGCCCGTGTACTCGTTCGTGAGCCCCTCGATCGAGAAGAGGAGGCTGTAGCCGAGGGGCCCTTTCGGCGGCACCGGGAGCCCGCCGACGCGGATCCTCACGTGGCGCGCGCCGGGCACCTCTGCCACGCCCATCGCCGCGAGCACGTTCGCGAGCCCCGGGGCGAGCCCGCAGTCGGGCACGACCGTCACCTTCCGCACCCGCGCCTCGCGAGCGTAGGCCACCTGGTCCTCGACGGTCTTCGTGTGGCCGCCGAGGTCGCACCAGCACGCCTGCGCGCGGATCGACGCGCGCGAGAGCATGTTGTTGAACTTGTAGGGGAGCGCGCTCACGACGCAGTCGTGGCCGCGGAAGAGAGCGACCGGCCCCGTGTCGCCCTCGAGCCTCGCCTCGACCGGGGTCACGGCGACCCGCTTCGCGAGGCGCTTCAGGCGCTCGACGCCCGCTGCGAGCCGTTTGCCGTCGGAGTCCACGAGCGTGATCTGCTTCGCCTCGCCGCGGCGCACGAGGTCGTAGGCGATGGCGAGCCCCTGGCGGCCCGCCCCGAGGACGGCATAGCGCATCGGTCTTCCCTTCCGCGGGCGCATGCGGCGGCCGCCGCGGCCCGCGCCCCGAGTATACGGGGCGGCCGGAGCCGCCGGCGGCGGGGCCACGCGGCC
>JAKLKT010000055.1 GCA_023150495.1 Planctomycetota bacterium | reverse complement strand
ACCGCCCGCGCGGCGCGGCCCGAGGGCGTCGCCGCGCTCGTCCGGCAGGCGCTCAAGGAGCCCGACCGCTCGCGCACGCAGCGCGAGATGCTCGATGCCCTGCGCATCCTCACCGGCGAGAACCCCGGCGACGACCCGCGCATCTGGCAGAAGTGGTGGCGCGACCACGAGGAGGAGGTGATGGCCGGCAAGGGGCGCCTCGGCCTCGGCAAGCCTGCGCCCGCGACGACCGACCAGGGGAACTTCTACGGCATCCCGCAGGTCGAGGAGCGGATCATCTACGTCCTCGACCGCTCCGGCTCGATGATCGTCTCGATGGAGAACCCGAAGTACGTGAACGGCGGTGCCGTGGCCGCGCGCGACGACGAGGACTCGCGGTTCGACGCCGCGACCCGCGAGCTGCTGCGCGCCGCGAAGTCGCTCCGCCGCGACGCGCGCTACACGGTCGTCGCCTACTCCGACCACGCGGAGGCGGTCCTCGGGGAGAAGCTCGAGGCTGCGACGCCGGAGCGCCACGCGGAGCTCGGGGAGGCGATCGTCCGGATGGGCGCCGAGGGCCAGACGAACATCTACGAGGCGCTCGACCTCGCGTTGCGCCTCGCGGGGGTCCATCCCGAGGAGCCGCCGGGCCCCGCCAAGGCCGACGCGATCTACCTGCTGACGGACGGGGCGCCGACCGACGCCAAGGGGGCGCTCGAGGATCCCGATCGGACGCTCCAGGCCGCCCGCGAGTGGAACGCGCTCCGCCGGGTCGCCATCCACACGATCGGGATCGGGGCCGACCACAACTCCGCATTCCTCCGCCAGCTCGCCGCGGAGAACGGCGGGACCTACTGGGCGGTGGCGCCGAGGAAGAAGGAGGGGAAGGCCCCCGCGAAATAGGGCGCCGTCCCGGCGTGGAACGGGGGGGGCTCCGGGGGACCGGCCTGCCGCCGGACCCCGCCGCCCCTGGGATCGGAGTGGCCGCCGCGGCCTTGAATAACCCTTGCGTTCGGGGGGTATCCTGTCCTTCCGGTTTCGGTCCCCCCTTAAGGAACTCCCTCCATGCGAATCCTGTCCGCAACGCTCCTCCTTGCCCTCCTCCTGCCCATGGCCCGGGCGCAGGAGGGGGACGCCGCCACGGCGCAGCTGCCGAAGGGCATGCCCGCCGCCTTCAAGGTCGCGTCCTTCGATCGCATCGACGCGATCGTCAAGGAGTGGGTCCCCATGCTCAAGGCCCTGGGCCTCGGCGAGCAGGTCGCGCCGCTCGAGCAGATGCCCGCGTCCGCCTTCCTCTTCACGCTCTCCGGCCTGAACGCGGAGATGGTGGACACGAAGAAGCCCATGTACATCGGCATCACGGAGGACGACCAGCCGGTCGTCGTCCTCCACCCCGCGGCGGGCGCCGCGTGGGAGGGCAAGAAGGAGCTGCGCGAGGGCGCGTTCGCGATCCTGCGCGGCGGCGCCATCGTGGCCGGGGAGCCGGGGCTCCTCGACGTCGAGGCCCGCGGGGCGCCGACGGTCTTCCGCGTCGAAGGCGACGCGGTGATGCACGTCTACCTCGGCGACATCATCGCGCAGCACAAGGAGGAGATCGAGCAGGGGGCGACCGAGGCGGCGATGGGCGTCGCCGCGCAGGGCGCCATCCCCGAGCAGGCGCGCGCCATGATCCTGCCGCTCGTGACGGCGGCGAAGAACGGCGTCCTCTCCCTCGAGTCGTTCGACTACGGGGCGACGTGGACCGGCGAGCGCCTGGAGACCGAGGGCTTCGTGGCGATCCGCGAGGGCTCCGGCTTCCGCGACCTCCTCAAGCGCGCGGGCGCCCCCGGGTCCGCGGAACTCGCGGCCTACCTGCCCAAGGAGGCCTACATGACCGCGACGACCTGCGTCAACGGGGACTGGCCGGCCAAGGAGATGCTGGAGCTTCTCCAGCCGCATGGCGGCGAGCAGCTCGCCAAGGCCCTGCTGCAGATCATGACGTTCGGGAAGAGCTCGTTCGAGGCGTTCGGCACGGGTCGCACGGCGACGGCGGTCAGCCTCAGCATGATGTCCGCCGGCGTGGTCTCGATCATGGAGCTCAAGCCGGGGACCGACGCGAAGGCGGTCTTCGAGGCGTTCGACGTCGCGAAGTCGAACGAGGCGCTGAAGGGCCTCGGGCTCCCGATCGGCCTCGTCTTCGAGAAGGCCGTGGCGAAGCACGGCGAGACCGATCTCCATCGCTTCTCCATGGTGTCGGACGACCCGCAGATGGCGATGGTCTTCGCTTCGATGCAGGGTTTCGTGGCCGCGGGCAAGGACATGATCTGCATGGCGATGTCGCCCACCGCGGAGGACGACATCAAGGCGCTGCTCGACAAGGTGAGCCGCGGAGAGAAGGACCCGGCGCACCCGCACGTCGCGGCCATGGCGCGGCTCGGCCGCGGCCACAACGTCGGGTTCACGATCAACCTCGGCGCGCTGAAGCCGATGGCGATGATGTTCCAGATGTTCGGCGCGCCCCCCGAGGTCGGCCAGGTCATCCAGAACGTCCCCGACGTCTTCGCGCTCTCGACGGCCGTGACCTTCCCGGACGGGAACATCCGGTGGCGCGGCGACTGGCCGGTGAAGGAGGCGATGAAGATCGCCGAGGCGGCGATGGGTGCCGGCGCGGCCGGAGAGGCGCCGCCGCCGGAGGAATCCGACGCCCCCGAAGGCGAGAAATTCGACTAGCCAGGTCAACGGTTGACGTGCGGCGCGCTCGCAAATCGTTGGGCGCGCCGCACTTATGGCTTCCGGACTGCGCCAGTCGTGGCGCACCGGATGCCCTCCCCCGCGCCCCCTCCCACCCTCAGTCGAGGGACCGGCAGAGCACGTAGAGAAGGCGTCCGCTCGGCTCGTCGATCGTCCGCTCGCAGTCAGCCTCCGCGTCCGCGAGCCAGAACACGCCCACCTTCTCCTTGGCGAGCGCGACGAGCGCGTCGAGGCCACGCGCCTCCCCGCACGAGGCGTCGTGCACCTCGCCGCGCCTGACCTCCACGCGCGCGTGGCCCGAGGGGAGCGCCACGTGCAGCGTGCCCGCCCGCCCCGCCTGGAGGAGGCCCTGGAGGATGTCCACGAGGCCGAACGCGTCGAGCTGCCCCGCGAGGCCGCCCTGCGACCGCTCGTCGCGCACCGAGCGCAGCACGCCCTCGTCGACATCGCGGCCGAGGGTCATCTGCTCCAGCGCGACCGTGCCCGTGTCCACGACCGCGTCGGGACCGGCGGCCGTGCTCAGCAGGTAGATGCTCGCGCCGACGCGGATCCGGCTCCCGTGCGCGACCGGCGTCTCCTCCTCGATGCGCGCATCGTCGACGAACGTCCCGTTGCGGCTCGCGAGGTCCGTGATCGCGACCTCCCCGCGGACGGCGAGGCGCGCGTGGTGGCGCGAGCTCAGCAGGTCGTCGAGGACGATGTCGCAGTCGCGACCGCGCCCGAGGACGTAGTCGCGGCCGGCCGCGAGCTCGATCTGCGCACCCGAGGGGCTGAGCAGGCGGGGGCGGGCCCTCTTCGCGCGCACCTTCCACGAGCGCCGCGCCATCTATCCTCCCAACGGGTCGTCGAGGATCTCCCGTACCGCGCGCGGCGCCCGCCGCCGCAGCTCATCGACGACCGGTCGCGCGTCGGGCGCGCGCATCCGCCGCAGCGCGCGCGCGCAGAGCTGCTGCACGGGCGTCAGCCGGAGGAAGCCGAGGCGGAATCCGCGCGGGATGCAGTGGTCGGCGAGCAGCCGCGCCACCGATGCATCGCCCGCCCTGGACAGCATCTCGAAGAAGTCCTCGGTCTCGGCGCGATAGCGCGCCTCGAGCACGCCGCGCTCGAGGAGGTCCTTCGCGACAGGCGCGAGGCGCGACGCGTCCTGCCGCTTCACCGCGCCGATCGCGGCGCGCCGTACGGCCTCGGAGGGGTCGTCGAGCGCGTCGAGGAGCACGCGCCGGAGCGCCGCGTCGCGGCTCCGTCCGGAGTGCTGGATCAGCCGCAGGCGCGTCTCCTCCGGGAGATCCCGGAACCCCGCGGCGAGCGTCGACAACGCCTGGTCCGTGCCGAGCTCGAGGAGCGCCCCGCCCGCCCGCTCGCGCCCGACGCCTCCGCTCGCGTAGAGCGGCGCGAGCGCCTCCGCGGCTGCCTCGCGGTAGACGCGCATCGCATCCTGCACGGCCGCCGGGAACCTCGTCTCGAGGAGCCACGCGGCGACGGTCGGCGCCGAAGGGCCGCCGAGCTCGACGAGGAGCCCGCCGAGCGCCCGCGCGTCGAGCGCCTCGTGCTCGTCGAGCGTCTTGAGGAAGGCCCTCAGGTTCGCCGGGGCGAGCAGCATCGACGTGGTCAGCTCGCCGGCGCGCACCTCCAGCGGGACCTGCGACCCCGCGAGGGCGCGCGCGCGGGCAGCGGCCTCGGTCGCGGCCGGGAGGTCGCCGGACGCGAGCACGGCGCCGACGAGCTCGCCGAGGATCTTCTCGAACTGCCCCGCTTCGTCGGGCAGGAGGGGCTCCCCGGCCATGGCGTGCATGACGCGCAGCGCATGGCTGACGGTCCCGACGTACCGGTCGTCGGCGAGCAGGCCCTTGAGCCTCGTCTCGTCGGCCGCATCGAGGGGGAGATGGCAGGGGGGCGGGGGGGGCGCGGGGGCGGCGCGCGCGTCGGCGTACTCGCCGGCGGGCGTCGCGTCGGTGCCGTCGCCGAGCTTCGCCACCTGCTGCGCGAAGTCGTTGGGGGTCGAGACCGGATCCTCGTCCGCATCGTCGGTGTCGATGAGCACCTGAACGTGCACGAGGTCCGCCTCCCAGAGGAGCGACGGGTAGTCGGCGCCGGCGCGCGGATCCGTGGAGAGCGCGGCGCACAGACGACGCGCCTCGTCCGCCTCGATGCCCGGCTGCAACACGAGGCCGACGACCCCGTGCTCGTAGAGGACGGACGGGATCACCTCGTGCAGGTTGCCGGGCGCCTGGTGGACCGGCTCCTCCTCGAGGAGCACCTTCCTGTCGGTGAAGCGCAGCGCCAAGGGGCCGGCCGCGGTCGCTTCCTCCCAGCGGCGGCGGAGCGTCGCCGCCATCTCCTCCAGCGCGGGGTGGCCCTGCGCGTAGAGCCGGCAGGCCCGGACGACGCGGATCAGCTCCTTGACGAGGTCCTTCGCCCCTTTGACCTCGCGCTCGCTGTAGATGCCGAGTTGCGGCATTCTCCCCCGGTTCCTTATCGGAAGCCGGCCGCCGAAATGAACGGGAGGGGGAGCGGGGGAGGGGCTCAAAGTGCGGCACGCATGCCGCGCCCTGTCGACGCAAGTCGTTCTTCCTAAACGACTTGCGTCTTAACAATCCGCATCTTTTGCCTAACGGAACGCGTCGAGGCCGGTGATTGCCTGGCCGAGGATCAGCGTGTGGATGTCGTGCGTGCCCTCGTAGGTGATCACCGACTCGAGGTTGCACATGTGGCGCATCACCTGGTACTCGGCCGTGATGCCGTTCGCGCCGAGGATCCCCCGGCACACGCGCGCGATCTCGAGGGCGTGGTGGCACCCGTTCCGCTTCGCCATCGACACCTGCTGCGGCGTGATCTTCCCGCTCTCCTTGATGCGCCCCATCCTGAGGTTCAGGAGCTGCATCTTCGTGATCTCCGCGAGCGCCTCGACGAGCTTCTGCTGGACGATCTGGAAGTGGCCGATCGGCTTGCCGAACTGGACGCGCTGGAGCGCGTACCGGCGCGCCTCGTCGTAGCAGGCCATCGCGGCGCCGCACACGCCCCACGCGATCCCGGCGCGCGCCTGCGAGAGGCAGTTGAGCGGTCCCCGGAGCCCCTCCACACCGGGCATGAGACTCGTGAGCGGCACCGCGACATCCTGCAGGACGAGCTCCGACGTGTCCGACGCCCGGAGGGAGAACTTCTTCCCCATCGACCTCTGGATGAACCCGGGCGTGCCCTTCTCCACGAGGAAGCCGCGGACCACGCCGTCGAGCTTCGCCCAGACCACCGCGACGTCGGCCATCGAGCCGTTCGTGATCCACATCTTCGCGCCGTTCAGGACGTAGCGGTCGCCCTGCCTCGCGGCGCGCGTCTCCATGCCGCCGGGGTCGGATCCGTGGTCGGGCTCGGTGAGGCCGAAGCAGCCGATCGCCTCGCCCTTGTGGAGCGCCGGCAGCCAGCGTTTCCGCTGCTCCTCCGAGCCGTAGTGGCGGATCGGCCACATCACGAGCGACCCCTGCACCGACGCGAAAGAGCGGATGCCGCTGTCGCCCCGCTCGAGCTCCTGGAGGATGAGCCCGTAGGCCACGGCGCCGAGGCCGGGGCAGCCGTAGCCGTCGATCCCCGCCCCGAGGAGCCCGAGCTCGGCCATCTCCGGGATCAGCTCCGTCGGGAACGTGCCCGCAAGGTAGTGCTCGGAGATGACCGGCAGCACGCGGTCCTCGACCCACCCCCGGACCGCGTCGCGGATCATCCGCTCGTCCTCGGTGAGGAGCTCGTCGATCCCGTAGAAATCGGGCGGCTCGTACGGCATGGGCGCAAGCTACCAGCCCCCAAGGCCCCCCGCCAGCGACGGCGGAAACCGGGACCATCGTAAGGATTCCGCACACCGCGGGCGGCGGGGCGAGCCTTCCGGAGAAGGGCACGCGCGGCACGCCGTGTGTGATGGGAGACTTGCCCTCCGGAGGTCCGACGATGAAGAGATTCCTGCCCGCCCTCGCCGTCCTCTCCCTCGCCCTGCCGTCCCTCGCGCAGGAGGCGCCGAAGGAGGAGGCCCCGACGAAGGAGCCCGTCAAGGAGGCGCCGAAGGAGGAGAAGGCGTGGATCGAGGAGGTGAAGGTCCACCTCGAGGGGAGCGAGGACCCGTTCCCGGCGATGCCCTTCGGCAAGCCGCGGCTCAACCACTACGCCTTCCTCAAGTACCTGAAGGACGTCGCCGCCGACCCCGACGTCGACGCGGTGTCGCTGAAGCTCGCCGACTACGGCGTCGGATGGGCGCGGCTGCTCGAGATCCGCGAGGGGCTGAAGGGCGTCCGGCAGGCGGGCAAGAAGGTCTTCGTCTACAAGGAGAACCTCACGCCGCCCGACATGGCGCTCGCGTCGGTCGCGGACCGCATCTCGATCCCCGAGTCCGGCAGCGTCTACCTCCCCGGCGTCGCGATCGAGGACCTCTACATGAGGGAGCTCCTCGCGAAGCTCCACCTGAGCTTCGACGTGATCCACATCGGCGAGTACAAGTCCGCCGGCGAGAGCTTCGTGCGCGACTCCATGTCGAAGGAGCTGCGCGAGACGCTCGACCCGCTGCTCGACGAGATCTACGGGAGCATGGTGAAGGCGATCGCGGAGGGGCGCGGCCTCTCCGAGGACGCCGTGAAGGCTGCCATCGACGAGGGCATCCTCCCGGCGTCCCGCGCGAAGGCGCTCGGCCTCGTCGACCGGGTCGAGTACGAGGACCAGTTCAAGGACGGGCTCAAGGCCTACTTCCCGGGCAAGGCCCTGATGAAGAAGAAGGACCGGTTCGGGAAGAAGGAGCTGCAGATCGAGGCGAACCCGTTCGCGGTCTTCACCAGCATGATGACCTCGCTCTTCGCGAAGCCGTCGGAGCCCCAGGGGCCGAAGCTCGCGGTCATCTATTGCTCCGGCGGGATCGTCTCGGGGAAGAGCCAGTACGACTGGTCGGGCAACATCGCGGCGATGGGCTCCGAGACGATCGTCGAGGCGATCGAGAAGGCGCGCAAGAACGCCGACGTGAAGGCGATCGTCCTCCGCATCAACAGCCCCGGCGGCTCTGCCCTCGCGTCCGACATGATCTGGCGCGCGATCGAGCGCGCGAAGGCGGAGAAGCCCGTCATCGCGTCGATGGGGGACGTCGCGGCCAGCGGCGGGTACTACATCGCGTGCAACAGCCACGCGATCCTCGCCGAGCCGCAGACGATCACCGGCTCGATCGGCGTGGTCGGCATGATGATGAACGGCGACGCCTTCTGGCCGTGGGTCGGCATCAAGCCCGAGCGGCTCACGCGGGGCAAGCGCGCCGAGGCGCTGCTCACGTCGAAGGCGCTCGACGAGGACGGCAAGACGATGCTCCGCGGCCACATGCAGGAGATCTACGACCAGTTCGTCGGCAAGGTCGCGGCGGGGCGCGGCAGGTCCGCGAGGGACATCGAGCCCGTCGCGCGCGGCCGCGTCTGGACCGGCCGCGACGCGCTCGCGAAGGGGCTCGTGGACCGGCTCGGCGGCCTCGACGACGCGCTCGCGCTCGCCTGCGAGAAGGGCGGGCTCGCGGGCGTCCGCGGCAAGGACTACCACCTCGTCGAGTACCCGAAGAGGAAGGGCCCGCTCGAGTTCCTCGAGGAGATGTTCGACGGCGAGGCCGAGATGTCCACGGACCTCGTCGCGGCGCTCGGCCGCGTGCCGGAGCTCCGGCGCGTACTCGCCGAGCTCCGCGCGATCCGCGCCGCCGCGCGCGACCGCGTGTGCGTGGCGTTCCCCGAGCTTTCCGGCTTCGCGAGCCCGTTCGCGAGCCGCTAGTCGAAATCAACGGTTCGAGGCCACGGAGCTATGTCGGGACCGGCTCCTGGCCGAGAGGGGGCAGGGTGTGCCTGCCCCCGTCTTATTCCCGCGTGCGATCCGGGGGGGCTCCGGGGGACCGCCTCGCGTACCGCGCGTCGAGGTACGTGCGCCAGTCCTTCCCGTCCTTCGAATGCTCGATCCGGAACGTGAACCCACCGTCGCGGACGAACGCGTAGGTGTAGCGCGCGCGGCCGAGCGGGCTCTTCCCCTCGAGCACGATCCCCTCCCCTCGGACCCCTCCCTTCGCCGGCTCGGGCGGCCCGAGCGCGTCGAACCACCACAGCGTGATCGCGTCGCCGAAGGCCGTCATCACGCCCATGCCCTCGTAGTCGTCGCGCCGGTACTCCTGGATGAGCGTCGTCCCCCCGAACGCGAGGCGGGCCACGAGCGTCGCTTCCTTGGACCGGGACGCCGGGTTCCACGGCGACGGGTGGAGCGTCTCGGTCGCGCGCCAGGTGCCGACGAGCCGCTCGAGCATCACTTCTCCGCCGCGAGGTAGGCGATCCAGCCCTCGCACGCCTCGCCCCGCTCCGTCGGCGAGAAGACGCCGTCCCCCTCGCCCGTCCTGCGGTCGGTCCCCTCCCAGTAGACGGTCACCTTCCGGAACCCCGCCTCGGCGAGGATCTCGCGGAGCTCCGGCAGCGTCCAGAGGCGCCAGTCGTAGGTGAACGCCTCCCGGAGCCTCGTCCCGTCCGGGAAGCGGAAGTGGATGCGGTTCCGCACGTGGCCCGTCACCGGGTTCACGTGGTGCTGGTCCCAGATGTACGTGAAGCCCTTCTCCTTCCTGGGCTCGCGGATCTCCCGCCACGCGTCGCTGCCGCCGTACGCGTCGAGGAGGAGCATCCCGCCCCGCGCGAGCGACCTCCTGCACGCCCGGAAGTAGCGGCGGAGGAGCGGCCGCGTCTTGAAGGTGAAGTAGCTGAAGTTGCTCGCGGCGATCGTGTCCACGGGAGGCGTCCGGACCCTGAGCACGTCCCCGCGCACGAGCTCGAGGCGCCGGCGCGCCGCGGGCGTGAGCCTCCTCCGCGCCCGCTGCTCCGCGATCGCGAGGACCTCCGGCGAGAGGTCGATCGCGATCGCGCGGTTCCTCCGGCTGCGGCGCACCCACGCGATGGCCGTGATCGCGGTCCCGCAGAAATCCTCGCGCAGCGTGCGCGGCGTCTTCCCCTTGAGCTCGTCCCAGACCTGCTCGATCAGGTCGCACTCCGCTTCGGGGTCCTGGACCGTCCGTTCGTAGAGCACGTACCGGTCTGCGGTCCCGGCCGTGAGACGCTTCCTCCTTCGCATCGAGGAGGGAGCCTATCAGGCCCCCGAAGCCCCCTCACAGCGCGGAGACGTGCTCGAGCATGCTGCCGAAGACCGTGCCCGAGGGCACCGAGCGCGCGATCCGCGGCGCGTCCGCCGCCCCGAGCTCGAGGACGGCGTCGGGCTCGAGCGCCCCCGCGCCGCGCCGCACGACCTTCACGCGCGGGCGGTCGAGCGCCTCGGGCGCGGGCGGCGCCTGCACGATCGCCGTCTCCCCCGTCGTCAGCTCGACGAGCGAGCCGACGGGGTAGATGCCCATCGCGTTCAGGAAGACCTTCATGAGGAGCGGATCGAGGTCCTTCCGCGCGAGCATCCGGGCGAGCGCATCGGGGGGGGCGAGGGGGGCGAGGGGGCCCGGGGGGGCGGTCAGGGAGTCGTAGGCGTCCGCGATCGCGACGACCCGCGACACGAGGTGGGGCTCGTGCGCGATCCTCGGGAAGCCGCCGCCGCCCACGCCCGCGTGGTGCTCGTAGGCGGCGATCGCCGCCTTGAGCATCCCCTCGTGGCTCGTGCCCTCGTCGAGCAGCATGCGCGCGCCGCGCGCGGGGTGGGCTCGCTCCTCCTCGTCGGGCGTGCCCTTCCCGGGCGCCGTCTTGCCGACGTCGTGGAAGAGCGCCGAGAGTCCGAGCTCGGCGAGCTGGCGCCGCGAGAACCGCAGCCGCTGGCCGATCAGCAGCGCGTAGACGCACGTGTTCAGGCTGTGGTGGAAGAGCTTCACGTCGTAGCTTCTGATCTGCGCGAGCGCGAGGACCGCCGACTCGTCCTCGAGGAAGCTGTCCACGACCCCCTGGACGGCGCGGCGGGCGCGGCGCAGCTTGGCGCGGTCGCGGAGCCCGTCGCACCGCAGCACCTCCTTGAAGGCGCGGAGGCCGCGGAGGTAGGCGCGCATCACGCTCTCGCGCCGCTCCTCGAGGAGCACCGGCTCGCGCTCCTCGGGGGCGAGCCGCTGGACCATGATCCCCACGACCTTCGCGGCGGAGAGCGCCGCGGCGAGCCGCTCGGCCGGCTCGGGGCGCGTCACGTCGATGTCGAGGAAGGCGGCGACGAAGGCCTCGATGTC
>JAKLKT010000054.1 GCA_023150495.1 Planctomycetota bacterium | reverse complement strand
CCTTCCCCTCGACCTTCGCGTAGTACCTCACCCCCCCGCGCCCCCCCACTTCATCTGTTCGCGGCGGCCGGCAAGGACCCACTCGCTCGACGCCGCCCGCGGCACGACCGCGCGCCCGACGCCCTGCCTCCCGTGCGCGTAGAGCACCGCGGCGATGACCGCCGGGATCTCCGCGGGCAGGTCGTTCATCTCGGGGAGCCGCTGCCACGTCCCCTCGGCCACGAACCGCTCGAGGAACCCCGTGTCGATCTCGGCCCTCCGGAACCGCTCGTCGGAGAGCAGCGCGAGCAGCAGCGGCGCGCATGTCTTCACGCCGACCAGCCGCATCTCGACGAGCGCGCGGCGCATGCGCGCGATCGCGTCGTCGCGGTCGCGGCCGTGGACGACGATCTTCCCGACCATCGGGTCGTAGTAGAGCGAGATCTCCTGGCCGGGGTAGAGGTGCGAGTCGACGCGCACGCCCGGCCCCTGCGGGAAGCGCAGCGCCTGCACGCGGCCGGTCTGCGGGAGGAAGCCCGCCGCCGGATCCTCCGCGGTGAGCCGGATCTCGATCGCGTGGCCGCGCGGGAAGAAGTCGCCCTGCGCGAGCGCGAGCGGCTTTCCCTCCGCGATCTCGACCTGCAGCCGCACGATGTCGACGCCGTAGACGAGCTCCGTGATCGGATGCTCGACCTGGATGCGGGTGTTCATCTCGAGGAAGTGGAAGCTCCCGTCGCGGTCGACGAGGAACTCCACGGTGCCCGCGTTGCGGTAGCCGACCGTGCGCGCCGCGAGGACCGCGGCCGCGCCCATGCGCGCGCGGAGCTCCTTGTCCACGAAGGGCGACGGGCACTCCTCGAGGAGCTTCTGGTGCCGCCGCTGCACGCTGCACTCGCGCTCGCCGAGATGGATCGCGTTCCCGTGCGCGTCGGCGAGCACCTGCACCTCGATGTGGCGCGGGCCCTCGAGGAATCGCTCGACGTACATCGCGCCGTTGCCGAAGGCGGCCACCGCCTCGGCCGACGCGCGCGCGAACGCGGAGGCGAGCTCCTCGCGCCGCCGTACGACGCGGATCCCCTTGCCCCCGCCGCCCCCCACGGCCTTCAAGGCCACGGGGAACCCGGCCTTCGCGGCGGCCGCCTCGGCCTCCTTCGCGTTCGCCGCGGGCCGGTCGCTGCCGGGGATCACGGGGACGCCGGCGCGGGCCATCGCGACGCGCGCGTTCAGCTTGTCGCCCGCGGCCGCGATGGCGGACGGCGGCGGGCCGATGAAGACGAGGCCCTTGTCCTCGACGGCCCTCGCGAAGGCGGCGTTCTCGGAGAGGAACCCGTAGCCGGGGTGGACCGCGTCGCACCCGGCCTTCTTGGCGGTCTCGACGATGCGGTCGATCCGCAAGTAGGATTCGGAGGGGGCCGGGGGGCCGATCGGGTAGGCCTCGTCGGCCGCGCGGACGTGGAGCTCGTCCCGGTCGGCGGTCGAGAAGACGGCGACGGAGCGGATGTCCATCTCGCGAAGGGTGCGGACGATGCGGAGCGCGATCTCGCCGCGGTTCGCGATGAGCACCTTCCGGATGCGCACCGCGGGAAGTTAGCAGACGGCGCGCGCGAGGGCTCGCGTCGGCGTGTGGCGGAGGCTGCCGCGGCGCTCGGAAGCGAGCAAATCCTGCCCTTTAGTCTCACGAATCGAACCAATCGGGACGAATCCGCGGCGGGGGCCGAAAGGGGCTTGCGAACACAAGTTGTTTTGGAATAACGACTTATGTCCGTCATGATCCGGCCGGGACGACGGCACGCGCTTCGCCATAGGGGCGGCGATGCGTTCTCCGGAGCAATCCCGTTGATCGCTGATGTGATCTGGGGAGGAATCTCGGGGGAACCGGGCCGGGGGAAGGGTGACCGACTTCCGGCCCACTATCCCTCCCCCGGGCCTCGTGCGCCGGGTGGACCGGGCTTCCCCCGCCGATCCGCCTACTTGGCGGTCCAGTCCTGCGTGAGCGGGGCGAGATTGCCGTCCTTGTCCGCCACGTAGCAGTTCGCGTTGTAGCCCGCGTCGTGGAGGCGGATGCCGTTCTTGTTGAGCGCCCTCGTCTCCGCGACGGTCTCGCCCGACGTGGAGATCTTCGCGACGAGCGCGACGACGTCCCTCGGGTCGGCGGGCTTTCCGGGCGCGTCCGTCTTCGCGAGGAGCGCCTCGGTCGCCATGCCGCGGACGAAGTCGTCGAGGTGCTTACCGAGGAGGCGCGGGTGGGCGAAGGTGCGGACGGCGACCGGCCTGCCGTTGATCGCGTAGGCGAAGCCGACGGCGCCGTCGTCCGCGGCGAAGTGCTTCTTCACGGCGTCCTCGCAGCGACTCAGCTCCTCCTTCGATGCCTCGGCGTTCGCGTCGAAGGCGACGGCGTAGCTCGTGGAATCGCCGGCCGGGACGCTGGGCGTCGCATTCACCGCGACGACCTGCGTGTTGAAGTGCATCCTCACGATGGCCTCGCGCGCCTCGCCCACCTCCTGCCAGACTCCGCCCTGGTCCTTCTCGTACTGGCCCTTCGCGCGGACCTTCGCGGTCGCCATGCCGTCGAGGACCTGGAACTTGCCGCCTGTGTCCTCGCCGAGGCGGGCGGCCTGCCAGCGGCCCTGCTCGACGCAGAAGGCGTCGACCGGGGTCTCCGACCTGGCCTTGATGACGAAGTCCTGTCCGATCTGGCGGTCCTGGTTGCCGCCCTTCACGACGGTGCCCGCGCAGACGAGGATCGGGAGGTCGCCCCTGTTCTCGACGACGAGGGTGCCGACCGTCGCGCCGCCGGCGTTCTGGGCGGCCTGCTGCTCGAGCTGCCCGAGCTCCTCGAGCTGCTGCGCGACCTGCTCAAGGGTCTGCCCCTCCGTCTGGAGAGTCCGGGTGGGCTCGCGCCGCTGCGCGGGCTCCCCGGCCGGCACGCGGGCGGGCTCCTCGCACTGCTGCGCCGTCTGCGCGGCTGCCGCGCCACCGATTTCGCGCACCTCCGCGGCGCCCTTCGCAAGCGCCTCCTCGAGCGTGAGGAACTCGCCGAGGTCGAGCGGGCGGTCGGTCCGCACCGGCCACACGGTCAGGTTCCCGACCGTGACCGGGGCAGCGAGCATGTGGTGGTCGCCGAGGCGCGCGACGACGTCGGCGCCGCCGCCGTCGCTGTTGCCGCGGCAGCCGCAGCCCGCGGCGAAAAGCGCGATCGGGAAGAGGAGCGCGACACCGGTGGATCTCATCATGTCCTCCGCACTTCGATGAACCCGACGCGTTGCGTGGTCGCGAGGAGCGCAGGGCCGATGCTAGCCCCGTTTGGCGGCCGCGGGTCACAAGGGAGTCACTCTGGAGCCGCGCCTCGCCATCCGCCGGCCTGGTGCGGCACGCGTGCCGCACCCCGACGCCGCAACCAACTGTGCCCCAAGCACTTACGGCAACGAAATCCGGAAAAGATGCGCTTCAGAGGGGGATGTTGCCGTGCTTCTTGGGGGGGTTGCGATCGACCTTGGTCGCCATCACGGAGAGCGCGGTGATCAGGCGGCGGCGCGTGAGCCGCGGCTCGATCACGTCGTCGATGTAGCCCATCTCCGCCGCGACGAACGGGTTCGCGAACTTGTTCCGGTACTCCTCGATCAGCCGCGCCTCGTCCTTCGGGCCCTTGATGTCCTTCTTGAAGATGATCTCGACGGCACCCCTCGGCCCCATCACCGCGATCTCCGCCGACGGCCACGCGAAGTTGAAGTCGCCGCGGATGTGCTTCGATGACATGACGTCGTACGCGCCGCCGTAGGCCTTCCGCGTGATCACGGTGAGCTTCGGCACCGTCGCCTCGCAGTACGCGTAGAGGAGCTTCGCGCCGTGCTTGATGATCCCGTTCCACTCCTGGTCCGTGCCGGGGAGGAAGCCGGGCACGTCCTCGAACGTCACGAGCGGGATGTTGAAGCAGTCGCAGAACCGGACGAAGCGCGCCCCCTTGAGCGACGCCGCGATGTCGAGCACGCCCGCGAGATGCGCCGGCTGGTTCGCCACGATCCCCACCACGCGGCCGTTCAGCCGCGCGAGGCCGACGACGATGTTGCCCGCGTAGGCGCCGTGCACCTCGAGGAAGGAGCCCCGGTCCACCACCCGCGTGATCGCGTCCTTGATGTCGTAGGGCTTCTCCGGGTCCTTCGGCACGAGCGAGTCGAGGTCCTCGTCGGCGCGGTCCGGGTCGTCCTCCGGCTGCGCGAGCGGCGGGTCCTCGCGGTTGTTCTGCGGCAGGTACGAGAGCAGCCGCCGCGTGAGCGCGAGGCAGGCCGCGTCGTCCGGCGCCGTGAAGTGCGCGACGCCCGACTTCTCCGCGTGCGTCGCGGCGCCGCCGAGGTCCTCGAACGAGACCTCCTCGTGCGTGACCGTCTTCACGACGTTCGGCCCCGTCACGAACATGTAGCTCGTGTTCTCGACCATGAGCACGAAGTCGGTGATCGCGGGCGAGTAGACGGCGCCGCCCGCGCAGGGGCCGAGGATCGCGCTGATCTGCGGCACGACGCCCGAGGCGAGCGTGTTCCGGAGGAAGATGTCCGCGTAGCCGCCGAGCGACTCGACCCCCTCCTGGATCCGCGCGCCGCCGGAGTCGTTGAGCCCGACGACCGGCACGCCCGCCTTGAGCGCGAGATCCATGATCTTGCAGATCTTTCTCGCGTAGGCGCCGGAGAGCGACCCGCCGAAGACCGTGAAGTCCTGCGAGAAGAGGAAGACCGGCCGCCCGTTCACGAGCGCGTGGCCGGTGACGACGCCGTCGCCCGGGATCCGCTTCTTCTCCATCCCGAAGTCGATGCACCGGTGCGTCACGAAGGGATCGATCTCCGTGAAGGAGCCCGGGTCGACGAGCAGGTCGATCCGCTCGCGCGCCGTCAGCTTCCCCTTCTCGTGCTGCTTCTTGATGGCGTCGGCCCCGCCGCCGAGCAGCGCGGCCTCGCGCCGGCGGCGAAGCTCCTCGAGATTGCTCATCGCTTCTCCTGATCGGGGGGGGCTCCGGGGGCCCGCCCGCGCTCCTGCGGAGCTTCGGCGAGGCAGAAGGGCCCCCGGGGCCCCCTCACCTCCTCTTCTCCTTCAGCTCGACGAGGACGCCGCCGACCGGTTGCAGGAAGGCGACCGGCAACCCGCCCGCGCCCTTGACCGGCGCCTCGTTCACGAGCTTCACGCCCTGCGACTTCAGCCGGGCGAGCTCGCCCGCGATGTCGTCCACCGCGAGCGTCACGTGGTGGATGCCCGGCCCGCGCTTGGCGAGGAAGCGCGAGATCGGGCTCTCCGGCGACTGCGGCGCCACGAGCTCGATCCCGCACGGGTAGGTCGCCGTCCGGACCTTCTGCGTCGGCACGTCCTCGACGACGGGCGTCTGGCCGAGCAGCGCGTCCCAGGTCCGCCGCGCCTCGTCGAGGTCCGCGACGGCGATGCCCACGTGGTCCACCTTCCTCATGCGCGATACGTCCCGAAGACGCCCTCCATGGTCCTGCATATCTCGCCCACCGTCGCGTATGCCTCGACCGCGTCCAGGATCGGGGGGAAGAGGCTCTCCGTGCCCTCGGCGGCGCGCTTCAGCGCGTCGAGCGTCCGGCGCACCGCCGCCTGGTCTCGCGACGCCCGCAGCTCGCGGAGGTCCGCGACGATCCGGTCGCGCTCGCCCTTGTCGATCGCGAAAAGCCCGGCGTGCTCCTCCTCCGGCTCCTCGAACCTGTTGACGCCGACGACCGTATCCTCGCCCTTCTCGACGCGCCGCTGCGCCTCGTAGGCGCTGCGCTCGATCTCGCCGCGCATGAAGCCGATCGCCTTCACGGCGCCGCCCATCCGGTCGATGCGGCCGATCAGCGCCTCCGCGCGCTTCTCGATCTCGTCGGTGAGCGCCTCGACGAAGGGCGCGCCGCCGAGCGGGTCGACGACGTCCGCGGCGCCCGACTCGAACGCGATCACCTGCTGCGTCCGGAGCGCGAGCTTCGCGCTCGCCTCGGTCGGCAGCGCGAGCGCCTCGTCGCGGCCGTTCGTGTGCAGCGACTGCGTGCCGCCGAGAACCGCCGCGAGCGCCTCGATCGTCGTCCGCACGACGTTGACGTCGATCTGGCGGCTCTGCAGCGACGAGCCCGCGGTCTGCGCGTGGAAGCGCAGGCGGCACGCGTCGTCCCCCGCGCGGAACCGCTCGCGCATGAGCCGCGCCCAGAGCCGGCGCGCCGCGCGGAACTTCGCCACCTCCTCGAAGAGGTGGATGTGCGCGTTGAAGAAGAACGAGAGCCGGCGGCCGAAGTCGTCGACATCGAGACCCTGGTCCACCGCCGCCTGCACGTAGGCGAGCCCGTCCGCGATCGTGAACGCCACCTCCTGCACCGCGGTCGAGCCCGCCTCGCGGATGTGGTAGCCGCTGATCGAGATCGGGTTCCAGCGCGGCATGCGTTCGGCGCAGAAGCGGAACGTGTCGGTCACGAGCCGCATCGAGGGCTCGACCGGGAAGCGGTAGGTGCCCCGCGCGACGTACTCCTTCAGGATGTCGTTCTGCACGGTGCCGCCGAGCCTCGCCGGGTCGATCCCGCGCCGCCGCGCGACCGCGACGTAGAGGCAGAGGAGGATGCTCGCGGTCGAGTTGATCGTCATCGACGTGGTGACCCGGTCGAGCGGGATCGCCTCGAGGAGCGTCTCCATGTCGCGGAGCGAGTTGATGGGCACGCCGACGCGCCCGACCTCCCCCTCCGCCTCGGGGCTGTCGCTGTCGTAGCCGATCTGCGTCGGCAGGTCGAAGGCGACGGAGAGCCCCGTGACCCCGTGCTTCAGGAGCTCCCTGTACCGCTCGTTGGAGAGGCGGGCGCTGGTGAAGCCCGCGTACTGCCGCATCGTCCAGTGGCGGCCGCGGTACATCGTCGGGAGGATCCCGCGGGTGAAGGGATGGGCGCCGGGGAAGGGGGCGCCGCCGTAGACGGGGTCGAGCGGGATGCCGGACGGCGTCTTGAAGTCCGGCTTCCGCTCCGGATGCTCCTTCGCGAACGGCGCGTGCACGTCGCGGAGCCAGCTCTCCCGGTCCATGCGCCGCGCATGGTACCCGAAGGCCCCTTCTTCCCCCCCGGCCCCCCTTCATCCCCCGCGAGCACGGAGCGCGCGGATCGCCGCCTCGAAATCGGGGGGGAGCGGGGCCTCCACGGCGACGGGCTCGCCCGTCGAGGGATGCGGGAAGACGAGGCGCGCGGCGTGCAGCATGAGCCGCGGGACCTCGACCGGCCTCTTGCGGCCGCGCTCGTAGAGCGAGTCGCCGAGGATCGGGTGGCCCGTCGAGGAGAGGTGCACGCGGATCTGGTGCGTGCGGCCCGTGAGCGGCCGGCACGACACGAAGGCCGCGGCCTCGCCGAACCGCTCGCGCACCTTCACGTCGGTGATCGCGTGCCTGCCGCCGTCGAAGCGCACCGCGTGGCGCACCGCGTCGCCGTGCTCGCGGCCGAGCGGCAGGTCGATCCTCCTCTCCTCGTGCTCGGGCGCGCCGTGCACGAGCGCGAGGTACTCCTTCTCCACCTCCCGGTCGGCGAAGGCGTCCGCGAGCTTCCCGTGCGCGACCTCCGTCTTCGCGACCACCATCACGCCACTCGTGTCGAGGTCGAGGCGGTGGACGATCCCGGGACGGTAGCCGGCGCCCGTGAGCCGCAGCGCGCCGTACCGGAAGGCGATCGCGTTCGCGACCGTGCCCCCCGCGCGCCCGCGGCCCGGGTGCACGGCCATCCCCGGCGCCTTGTCGAGGACGACGAAGGTCTCCTCCTCGAGCAGCACGCGCAGCGGCAGGTCCTCCGGCTCGGCGCGCGGCGGCAGCGCCCTCGGCACGTCCACCTCGATCCGCTCCCCGTCCCGGAGGCGGTGGGACCGCCGGACGGCGGCGCCGTCCACCTTGACGGACCCCCCGTCGATCAGCCGCTGCACGAGCGCCCGGCTGAACTCGCCGATCCGCGCCGACAGGTAGCGGTCGAGCCGCTCCCCCGCCTCCTCCGGCGCCACGACGAAGACGCGGGGCTCCGCATCGTCGAAGTCGAGGCGCAGGGGAACGTCGTCCACAGCCCCCCATTATGGCGGACCCGCCCCGGAGTGGCCTTCGCGCCGGAGCCTGCTAATCTGGCCGGTCTCCGCGCGCCCCCCCGGGGGGCCGCCGCGGCTGGGCTCCCCGAGACTCCTCCATGAAACAGATCCTCCAAGGCAAGACCGGCATCCTCATCCTCTCCGCGGCGGCTGGCCTCGTGGTCGCCGTCGCCGCGTGGAAGCTCTTCGACCTGGGCACCCGGCTGGAGGTCAACGCAGCCGTCCGCGAGATCGCGCGGAACGGGAGCGTGGCGAAGGCGCGCACGACGCTCGAGCTGCTCGACAACCGGGCCTTCGTCCTCGAGAAGCTCTCGGAGGCCGTCGAGGACGACTCCCACGACGTCCGCGGCAAGTCGAACCTGCTGAGCACGCTGACGATGTTCAACCAGCCGCGCGCGCTGCGGCGGGCGCTGGACTCGAAGTCGGTGACGACGCAGCGGGCGGCCTGCAGCCTGCTCTGGGGCGACCCCGAGCTGAAGACCCGCTGCGGCGAGATCGCGCTCGCGTGGCTCAAGGACCCGGGCGCGGACGACCGCGCGTCCGCCGCGAGCATCTGCGGCCACCTGGATCTCGGGGAGGCCCAGCCGGTCCTCCTCGAGATCGTGGCGCGCGACCCGACGACCGCGAGCGAGCAGGTCCTCTTCATGCGCGCGCTCGCGGGGATCAAGGATCCGAAGCCCCCGGCCCTCGTCGAGCGGCTCTTCGGGATCGCCTCGAGCGAGGGGATGGACAAGGACATCCGCGGCATCGCGCTCGAGTCGCTCCAGCGCATCAAGGAGGGCCCTCGCGACCGGGTCCTCGAGCTCTCGATCGGCATCCTCGCCGACGCGAACGCGAGCCCGATCCTCCGCAGCAAGGCCGCGCTCGGCCTCCGGGAGTTCCCGGAGGACCGCGCATGGCAGGCGCTCGAGGCGGTGCTCCTCTCGGAGGGCGGCAGGGACGAGATCCTCCAGCGCAACTGCCTCTACGCGCTCGGCCAGATGAACCCCGCCGATCCCGCGCTCGCGCGACGGTACGTCGACCGCCTGCGGCAGCTGCTCGTCGACCGCCGCGTCTACGGGAACCCCTACTACGCGATCCGGGTCGACGTCGCGACGGCGCTCGCGGCGCTCTACGCGCGCGACCCGATCACGCTCGACATCATGGGCGACTACCTCGTCGACGAGGACCCGAAGGACAAGGAGCACCTCGTCCGCCAGGAGGCGTGGCTCACCCTCTGGACGCTCACCGGCACGAGGCTCCCGGACCTCCCGGAGCCCGAGCTCTTCATGACGCCTCCCCAGCCCTTCCCCGATCCGCTCCAGGCGCGCGAGTACTTCTTCCGCCGCGCGCACTACCGGCCCGGCATCACGATGAAGCAGTCCGCGATGGTGGCGAAGATCGCCGGCGACCTCCCGCGGATGCAGAAGACGCGGCAGCAGTACCAGAGCCTCAGGGCGCAGATCCTCGAGCAGTGGAGGATCGAGGAGGAGGCGAGGAAGGCGAGGGCCGCGGGCGAGGGCCCGTCCCCCGGCAGCGTCGGGCCGGAGCCCCCGAAGGAGGAGGAGAAGGGGCCCGGGGAAGAGGGGAAGCCGAACTAGCGCATGCGGCGCGTCGCCCTCCTGCTCGGCTTCGCGGCCGCCGCCGCGCCGGCCCAGGATGCGGACCCGATCGACGCCGCGATCGCGGACATCGCGGAGGGGCGCAACGCGGCGCAGGCCACCATGACGCTCGCGGGCATCGAGGACGGCGAGCGCGTCGTCCGGAAGCTCGTCGCGGCCGCCGAGGACGAATCGCGCGACGTCCGCGGCAAGGCGAACCTGCTCGCGGCGCTCGCCCAGCTCGACGGGCCGGACGCGCCGCGGCGGGCGCTCCACTCCGGGTCCCCGACGACGAGGCGCGCCGCGTGCATGCTCCTCTGGAACGACCCGGAGCGGAAGGCGCGGTGCGGCGAGATCGCGCTCGACTGGCTCCGCGACGAGGCCGCCCCGGACCGGGCGACCGCGGCCGCCATCTGCGGCCGCCTCGACCTCGACGAGGCGCAGCCGGTGCTCCTCGCGATCGTCGCGCGGGAGGCGACGACCGGGGCCGAGCGCAGGCTCCTCGCGCTCGCGCTGTCGGCGATCCGCGATCCGAAGCCGAGGGAGCTCGTCGAGCGCCTCCTCGCCCTCGCCGCGGACAAGGCCGCGCACGGGGAGATCCGCGGCATCGCGCTGGAGACCCTCCAGTCGATGAAGGTCGCGCCGCGCGAGCTGCTCGGGCTCTCGACGGCGATCCTCGGAGACCCGGCCGCGGACCGGATCCTGCGCATGAAGGCGGCGCTAGGCCTCCGGGAGTTCCCGGAGGACCGCGCATGGCAGGCGCTCGAGGCCGTCCTCCTCTCGGAGAAGGAGGAGGACCGGATCCTCCAGCGCAACTGCCTCTACTCCCTCGGCCAGATGGCTCCGCCCGACGACACGCTCTCGCGCAAGTACCTCGACCGGCTGCGGAGTCTGCTGCTCGACCGCCGCGTCTACGGCAACCCGTACTTCGCGGTCAAGGTGGACGTCGCGACGGCGCTCTCCGCGCTCGACGCGCGGGACCCGGTGACGCTCGACATCATGGGCGACTACCTCGTCGACGAGGACCCGAAGGACAAGGAGCACCTCGTCCGCCAGGAGGCGTGGCTCACCCTCTGGACGCTCACCGGCACGAGGCTCCCGGACGTCCCGGAGCCCGAGCTCTTCGCCACCCCTCCCCGGCCCCTCCCCGATCCCCTCGAAGCGCGCGAGCATCTCTTCCGCCGCGCGCACTACCGGCCCGGCATCACATCGCGGCAGACCGCGGTGGTCGCGGGGATCGCGGCCGACCTCGACCGGATGCGGAAGACCCGCGAGACGTACCTGGGGCTTCGCGAGGCGATCCTCGAGCAGTGGCGGAAGGCGCCCCCGGAGCCCCCCGGCACCG